>CALVET010000051.1 GCA_944326675.1 Candidatus Gastranaerophilales bacterium | reverse complement strand
CACATTCATCCTGACCACTGGGATGAATATGCTCAAAATGCAATTGATAAAAATATGAAAGTTTTTGTTCAATCAGAAATTGATGAGCAATATATTAAATCTAGAGGCTTTTTAAATGTAGAGATTTTATCTTTCAAAGGAACAAAATTTAACAACATAACCTTATATAAAACCCCGACACAACACGGCAAAAGAGAAATAATGAAGCCTTTATGCGATTCTATTAATATGCCGTATGACGCTATGGGTGTTATTTTTCAATCAGATAACGAAAAAACATTATATGTCGCAGGAGATACAATCTGGTGTGAAGAAGTAAAAACGACGCTTGATAAATACAATCCCGATATTATTGTTTTAAATGCTTGTGCAGCTACAGTTTTAAACGGCGAACGCTTAATTATGAATATTGAAGACATAAAAGAAGTTATAAAAAATGCACCAAATTCAACCTTAATCGCAAGCCACATGGATACAGTAAGCCACCTAACAATTACAAGAGGGGACTTAAAAAAATTCAAAAAAGAAAATAATGTTCAAAATTTATTAATTCCTGAAGACGGAGAAACAATTAAACTATAAAAAATTAATAATCACTATCCAGACTTTTTGATAATTCTCCAACAAATTCAATTGCTTTTGGTATATTATCGGAATTATTTATATATTCAAGAATTTCTTTTTTGGTACCTTTCAATAAATGATATGACACCATCTTATCGCTGTTTACATGTTGGACCCCAATAAATAACCTTCTAAAGTCTTTTGGATTTACTTCATCATATTCAACTATAAATTTCGCCATGTTATTTGTTTCAGGTATTTTAAATGAAACTGCTATGGGTCTGTATTTTCCATTTTCAGGCACTTCTTTTTCCACTCTTTGAGCCAATACTTCAAAAGTTTTATTCACAAAATAATTCATATCGCTTTTGTTTTCTTGCACGTTGGAAGCTCCTGTTTCCTTTCTTATACCTTTAAAAGAATTATAACCATAATAATTTTGTAAAACTTTCATTTGTTTCTCCTATTTTATCATATTTAAAACAAAACTAAAAATTTTATTGCCCTTTGAAGATTGGCTTTTGCTTATATTTGTCAATCCGTTTATATCAAGCTTTCTAAGATCCTTAGATGAAATTCCTTCTTTTATAAACTCAGAAATATCAGGCAATGACGCATTAACATCCAAAAGCCCCAATTCTTTCATTCTTAAGTTTTTATATGTCGCAGCAAGATATTCATTATATTTTGAATAATTTTCCTCACTCATTGTTTTAATTAAACCGTAAATTTCAGAATATTTAGAATCGTCTGAAAATATTTTGCCTCTTCTAATATCATAAGGAATGTGTTCAACATCCGCGAATGCATTAACTTCAAGACCTCTTAATTGCAATTCTCCGTTTGCAATTTCACCGTTATTTAAAACATGTTTAGTATTCATTTGAGCTGAGGTATAGCCTGAAACTTTATTTGCACCTTTTGTCGTTTGACTAAATTCAATATTAACACCATCTTGTGTTGTTTCTACCCATTTTACTAAATTACCGGGCAAAACTTCGGTTTCGCTTAAATCCATTAAACTTGAATTTGAAACTATTTTAAACGGTTTATCTTGAACAACAATATTATTTTTAACAGCATAGCTGTATGCATCTAAAATTTCATGGATTTGTTTATTTGTAAAATATGAAGTTATATCATCTCCATAATTATTTAATTCGGTAATTTTAATGTTACCCGTTTTAATACCTTCGCACAACTGTTCAACCGCGCTTTGTGCTTGTTTTGTTTTTAGAGCATTAATAATTTCATTTTGTACTGTTGCAAATACATTTTTCATTTCATCAGATGAAGCTTGACCATTTTGAATATACTTAACAAAATCATCAAAAGTTGCATCAATTCCAAAATCCTTAAATACACTTTCAACTATTTCTGTTGCTTCATCATTGTTTAAATTTTTCATTTGAATTCTTAAGCCGACAGCATCGCCTATTGCATCATAACATTCCGTTAATGTGGTTAAACTTCTGCCGTCTTCTATATTTTTCTTTGCTAATTTTGAAAAAATAGAATTTTGACCTTTAGATCTGGCGGTTATTTTTCTAATGTCGCTATTTCCTTCAAAAACACTGCTTACTTGATTTGCGGCTTCATCTAATTGAGAATCAAATTTTCTTTCTAAAACTTCTGATTTTTGAGACAAAGCACTTAATTCATCAATTTTTGCATTATATTCTTGCCCTGTTATCATATCGGCTTTATTATTTTTGTTAAAATTGTTCAAATATCTTTCTGATTGAAGTTTATTATCAACCTCAGCTCCAAGATTTTTATTGTGAGTAATTTTAAATTCGGTTTCATTTTCAATATTTAATTTTTTTTGAGACAACCCGCCTGATATACCGCCGAACAAACCTCCAAATATAGCACCGGATAAAGCATTTTGAACGGTTGTTTCTGCTAAATCGCTCAATTTAAAATCTTTTCCGTCTACTGTTGTGTTTATTGTATAATCCATAGCACCTGTAGCAGCACCTGTCACAACTCCTGATTTTGCACCTTGGATTACACCTTGTTTAACTGCTTGCTTAATTGTTTGTCCCATAACGGGAGCTTTAACAAATCCTGCAGTAGCAGCAGAAACTAATCCATCAACAGCACCTGTTAATCCGTCTTTTGCAATCTCTTTAATATCAAGCGCATCATTTTCAACGGCATTTGTTGCTCTATCCAGCGTTTTTAAACCTGCATTAGCTGCACCTCCGACAACAGCTCCCATTAAAAGAGCGCCTGCGCCTCCTGTTGCAAAGGCAAAGCCGGCAGTTGCAAGACCTGTTGCGGTGTTAGAAATCAAACTTACTGCACCATCTTGCTTGTTTTTATAACTTTCAATAGCTTCCAATGCTTCTGAATATGTGATTTTACCTTGTTCATATTCTTCAATTTTATTTAATACATCAGATGAACCTAAACCAAGACCTGTTAAATCTTTAAAACCGTTCCAAAACTTTCCTATTATACCTTGTTCATCTTGTACATTTTTAAAAATATTATTTAAAGAATCCGTATTATTTGAAATCGAATTTTCAGAAAAGACCGAAGTTTTATCTTCAAATTCTGATGATTTTGAAAAATCGTCAGAATTATTTTCTTTTGATAAATTTAAAAAATTATATAATTCAGGATTTAAACTATAATTTTCCATTCAACATTTATCTCTTCTCTTGGTATCGTTATATATTAATAAAGTATATAATTAATATATAATTGCTATTTTTCAGAAACAATGTTAAATATGTTAAAATATACTTACAAATCCTTAATTAAAGGTAATTTGCTTTTTATAAATTTCAATACAACTCCTGAGTAAGTTGTAATCAGCATAGTTAAAACAAAGTAAAGATACGTATTTTGCACAGGATTATATATCCAATAAATATCGTGCATATTTCTGACTGAAATCGGGATATTATTTATTTTTAATATAATTGCAGTTATTATATACATCACGAAAAGATGATTAGCCATAATGTGATAAGTATTTTCCCCGATAACCTTAATAAATTTAATATCTTTAAAATATTCATAGGTTATATGTATAACAAACAATGAAAACCAAATACCTGTAATACTTGTTAAAACAGGAACTACAATTTGACTGTCAAATCTTGCCCAAACTAACACATAGCTAAGACCAATGCCGTGTTCAGATATAAAATCTCTGTTAAAATGCCACAAAATCGCCTGAATACATATCACCCAAGCTAAAATTTTGGGAGTAAAAATGTTATATTTTCCTTCAATTTTTTTAGTATAAAAATGACCCAAATAAACAAAAAACAATGAAAACAACGTTCTTACAACAACCAAAAATATTGGTGTTAGCTCAAAAGCCTTGGATAAAGGGATTGCACTAAAACCCATTAGGGCGTATATTATAAATTTTGTTTTTTCATTTGTGTTTCTCAACATCCTTTGAAAATACAAAAAAGAAATCATTGTGATAAACAATTGAACCACAAACCACATAGGACAAGAAAGGTCAAACTGGTGTCCATTTAAAAACGGCGTTATAAAAAAGTTTTTAAGACTTAATTCCATGCCCCAGAATTTACCTGTTAATTTATCCAATAAAATTGTTATTAGGCAATAAAATGCAGAATAAACAAAATATAATACCAAAAGGCTTTTTATTCTTCTTTTAATATAAACAAAAACATTGTCTAAATATTTATCTTTAAACAACATTCCTGATATAAAGAAAAATAATGATAATTGGAAAGAATACGGCGGAAACATATCAAAAAAACGAAATTCAAGATGTCCCGACACAACTAAAATTATAGCCAGAGCTTTTAGTATATTGATTTTATCTGAAAAAACTTTATCCATTTTCACCTCAAATAAAGTTTATCATAAAATTACGGATAATATAAGAACGCAAAATCAACAATAAAATTCACATCTTTTGAAATTCGAGTCTTAGTCAGACTTGACTTAGACGAGAATGAAAAAGCCATGGTGTGTGAGCTCGTGACGCCTGACCGTTGAGGTCAGGCGGACAGAGCGAAACCATACCAATGTGACGTGGAAATCTTTGATTTCCGCAGGAACGCCTGTCCTATAATCAAACCAAAAAATTAATGCAAAAAATTTGCCGCGTCTCACTCTGCCGAAGAAAATGCGAACCGTTGAGCATTTTCTGAGAGGGCATAAGCGGAGCGGTTGCTCCGAGGCGCCTGTCCTATAATCAAACCAAAAAATTAATGCAAAAAATTTGCCGCGTCTCGGAATCGAACCAAGGACACAGGGATTTTCAGTCCCTTGCTCTACCAACTGAGCTAACGCGGCATATGTATTATTCTGTTTTTATTCTTTAATTCCCTGTTAGCTCAGTTGGTGATTTATATATTGGTTTCGTAAACTCACCTTGGCTAACGCGGCATATGTATTATTTGATTTGTTAACCTGTGTAAATATTTAAACGGTCAACAAGCACAACTCATATTATGCTGATAAAATAATAATACCAGTTCAAGCTCACAAGTCAATAATTTTTTTGTTTCAAGGAGAAAAAATGAAAATTAATAATTTAGCCAATGTAAATTTTAAGTCAAAAGTTAAAGTTATTGATACTTTATATAGAAATCCCGAAAAAGGTTTTAACGATAATGATATCGGTATAATTAAAAGAGCACTTAAAAAACTTGAAAACAACGGTAATGATGATACTGTGGAAGTGTTTCTTTGTCCTGATGATGATAACATTTCGCTAAAAGTTAAACAAAACAAAGGAAAAAAAAGATACGAAGGTATTGCCAACATACCTCTTTTTTATAGAACTCTTAATGGTAAAGATATAACCAATGCCTATAATCAAGCTGTTATTAAAGCAAGCATGTCAGAACCGGTGCAAAAAAGCGTATTTGATAAATACATCTAATTTTCAAGCAAAATCTTTATAGCTTCACCATCTCTATGCATTTCTATTGCTTTTTTTGCATATTTCATATCCATGCGCTTAGTTATTAATTTTTCTACATCAATTTTGCCTGATGAAATCAAATCAAGCGCTTCTCTAAAATATTTAGGTGTATGATGAAAAGAACTGATTATTTTCACTTCGTCATAGTGCAAGCGTTTTGTATCAATATTAACTGACGTACCCGATGCACACCCGCCAAAGAAATGAACGTAACCGCCTTTTCTAACTAAAGAAAACATTTTTTCCCACATCGAAGGTAAACCCACACACTCAATTGCAACATCAAGTCCTCTGTGTTCATTTGTATAATTCATTATAAATTCGCTAGGGTCAGGATATTTATTAACATCAATAACAACGTCGGCGTCTGCAAATTCATGCGCCATTTTTAGCTTCAAAGGGTTTCTGCCCATAGCAATTACTTTTGCGCCTTTTAATTTTGCCAATTTTGCAAACATTAAGCCAATCGGTCCTATTCCCATTACACCTACGACATCCCCTTTGTTAATGGGGGTTTTTGCAATGCCATGAACAACATTGGATAACGGTTCACAAAAAGCTGCTTGCGCAAAGGAAAGATTTTTGGGAATAATTAGAGTATTTTTTTCGACAATTCTTCTTGGAACAGCAATATATTGAGCATAAGCCCCATTTAACAAATCAAGATTTTCACATAATTCATATTCACCTCGCTTGCAATAAAAACATTCTCCGCAAGGCGCTGAATTTGCGCATACTACTCTATCGCCTATATTAAAACCTTGAGTAGCATCATCCATTTTTTCTATTATTCCTGAAAACTCATGCCCAAAACCTGAGGGCACTTTTTTAATTAATACAGGATGACCCCTCCTAAAAGTTTTAACATCAGTTCCGCAAGTAAGTGCTGCTTGAACTTTGACAAGAATCTCACCTTCCTTTAGTTCAGGAATTTTTACTTCTTCATACCTTATGTCGTTTGGTGCATAATAGCGCACAGCTTTCATTTTCATATTTCAATATATGCCTTAAAAATTTTATTATTAAAACTATCATCAACCGCTTTAGCTAAATTGTCAAGGGTATAATGAGTACTCAAGCCCTTAACGTTTACAATTTTCGCATTCAAAAATTCACAAGACAACTTGATATCATAAGGAGATGGCGAATAACTTGATATAATGCTTAATTCTCTATAATATATTTCATTGTTTGTAAATCCTTTTAAATCATCTTCAACAGATGAAAAAACAATAATTTTTCCGCCGTCTATAACATATTTTAGTGCTGTTTCTATTGCTTTAGAATTTCCTGCGGTTAAGAAAACAGTATCATATTTTTTGTTTTCATCAAATGAAAAACCGTCATCTTCAGCTTTTTTCATTCTGGATGGTGAAATATCAAACCCATAAGCGCTGACTTTAAATGCCCTTAAAGCTTTTAACATCAATAAACCAATTGAACCAAGCCCGATTGTTAAAGCACTAAAATCCGAATTATCTTTTCCTTTTTCAAACCCCGCACGCCTTACTGCCCTAATACAACACGATAAAGGCTCTAAAAAAGCTTTTTCGTCATTTTTTAATTCATCATTCATTTTATAAACAGTGTATTTTAAATGGTTTTCATCAACTTTGATGTATTCACTAAAACCTGAAGGAAAAATATTACTATGTTTGAAAGTTTTACACATTGAATATGATTGATTTTTGCAATATTCACAGCTAAAACAAGGATAATGATGTCCTAGAGCAACTATATCGCCTTTTTTAAAATCAGAAATTGAATCTATTTCATCGATTATACCTACAACCTCATGTCCTAAGACAATATTTTTTTCTGTTTCTTTTGTAGCATGCTTAATTTTAACCAAATCAGAACCACATAACCCGCAGCCAAGAACTTTTATTATCGCCCCTTTATTATCTAAAACAGGCTTATCAAGGTTAATTATTTGAACTTTTCCTTCTATTAACTTAGCACTTTTCATATTTTTCTCTTTTTTATTTAAAAATAACAGCTTTTAAATTATACTATAAACTATGCTTGATGATGAAATTAAAAAAAATATATCTAAATGCTCGCGATGCGCGTTATGCGTTCAAAATTGCCCTATATATGAAATTAAAAAAGATGAAAACAATACATCTCGCGGGCTTATCTGTAAATTATCAGGACTAGAAAAGGGTCTGTTGAGCGAAAAAGAAATAAAAAAAGACTTAAAAATATGTCTTGAATGTTCTAAATGCGCTTCAAACTGTCCTTCAAAAATTAACACAACAAAAATATTTGCCTATAAAAACGCCTGTTTTAGCCCATCTAAGATAAGTCAAAGATTGTTTTTATCAATCAAATTGCTTCCGATTAAATTTTTATATTTTATAAACTTTTTTAAACCCACCAAAAAAACAGCACTTAAATCCGAGCTTTTATATTTTAAAGGTTGTGTTGCAAAAGCTCAACACAAAACAACTTTTTTAGATGAAATTTTAACAAACGGCAATTTTTTGTGCTGCGGTTTGCCTTATTTAGCAAGCGGAGATATTAAAAATTATTCTAAAGCCAAAAAAAACAACATTGAAATAATCAAAAAAGCAAAAAAAGTTGTTTTTGATTGCGCAAGCTGCAAAAGCGCAATTCTTAACTATGACGAGCTTTCAGAAAACGATAAACAAAAAATTGTATTTTTTTCAGAACTTTTAAAAGATAAAAAATTTAAACTTAAAAATAATTCAAAATATAAAAATAAAATAGTTACCTTCCATAAGCCTTGTCACATGGATAAAAGCGACTTTGAAAATATTGAAAAATTTCTATCAAATATTGAAAATTTAACCTACAAACGCCTTGATAATTTTGATTCTTGCTGCGGATTTGGCGGGAGCTATTTTGTATTTCATCCGATTATATCAACTAAAATTGCACTTAAAAAAGCTCTTACCATTAAAAATTCAAAAGCTGATTTAATTCTGACTTCATGCCCTTCTTGCACAATAGGATTAAGATACAATCAATTAATTTCAGCTAATTTCAAAAAAACTCTTGAATTAAGAGATTTTATTGAAAATGAGCTTATTATAGACTAATGTAGTGTATTAAAATATCAATTATTTGTCTGTGGTTGTTCAAAATAAATACAACAATGATAGACACAACCAGCCCGATTATCGCTTTTGTTAAGTCTTTTATTAAATGCTTATAAACCTTTTTTTCGGTTATAAAACGCAATCTGTTATATAGGGCAATTTCTCTACCTGCCAAAACTCCTAAAAATACCCAAGTTGTAGACATTGGAATATTATTTACGGTTTGAAAATAAATTAAAATCATTGCATAAACACAATCAATAATAGTTGCGCTTCTTGGGTCTTGGGTGTTTGTTTTTAATTTAACGATGTTTTGAATTTCACCGCCTCTTTTATAACACAATAAATATAATAAAACCAAAAAAGCAGATAAACTTAACACCAGTTGCGCTAAAGTTAATTTTCTCGGCAAATAAATAAATAATACAGCTCCGTCCTGTAGAAGCCATGCGCTCCACAAAAAGGCGGTAGAAAGCCATTTTGCAACTATCCAAGGGGTGGATATCGGCTTATTTTTCATATACAAAAAGATTTTTTCAACTCTGCGAGCTATGAAGAAATATAACACTAAAGAGCAAATTAAAGCCATAACATAGCCAATGAAGGATTTTGCAACCATTAGACCGACTACTGTTGATGATGAAAAAACGCTCACAATTAAAAATGCAGTTGCAACAGGAATGCCTTTTTTTGTTAAATATAATAATACCAAAGGCGGTAGAACGTGCCACCAGTAAAAAGTTTGCGCATGCGGTATTCTATCTAAACGCCCAAATGCCATATCGCCGTCATTTATGTACCAGCCTATGCTAAAGGTTAAAACCATAACTAAGCCGACATATAGCCAAATTTGCCATACGGGTCTATTTTTAGTGGTATTTAAAAAAGTTCCCAATGTTTGTATTGCATCATTTGAAACGCAAGCATATAGGGAAAGTAAAAACCCTATAATCATAAATATAAAGCTTGACGTAATTTCAATCATACATTTTCCGTTTTACACTACATGTCAACAGATGCCATAACCTCATCGCTTGCTTCAAAATTAGAATAAACATTTTGAACATCATCGTGTTCATCTAATTTTTCCAACAGCAATAAAACTTTTTTTGCTATAGCAGGATCAGTTATTTCGTTTGAATTAGACGGAATTCTTGTTGCCTGCGCACTTTTTATAGTATAGCCCAATCCTTCCAGTCCTTTTGCAGTTGCCTCAAGATTTTCTGTTGAAGTTTTGATTTTATAATCATCTTCATCTTCATCTTCATAAACATCAATTGGGTCAAATTCCATTGAATCTTCAAATAATTTATCAAAATCAAACATTTTAACTTCTTCTTTTGAACGTTTTGATTTTTCTTGAGGCTTATCTATCGCAATTATTCCGTATGGCTCAAAAATCCAGCCTACACAACCTGTTTCACCAAGATTTCCGCCAAATTTTGTAAAATAGCTTCTTATATCTCCTGCGGTTCTGTTTCTATTATCCGTTGCAGCTTCAATAAAAACCGCAACACCGCCGGCGCCATAACCTTCATAAGTTATTTCTTCAAAATTATCACCTGCTAAATTACCGCATCCTTTATCAATTGCACGCTTAATTGTGTCATTAGGCAGTCCGCCGGCTTTTGCTTTTTCAACGGCAGTTCTAAGACGAAAATTACCGTTTATATCTCCGCCGCCAATTTTTGCTGCTATAATTATTTCTCTTGAAAACTTAGCAAAATTAACACCGCGAGCAGCGTCTGCTTTTGCTTTTTTATGTTTAATATTTGCCCACTTAGAGTGTCCTGACATATTTTAATTCCTTTTTTATTTTCTTTATGTAATAATTAAAACATATGCAGAATGAATTATCAAGAATTGACTACATAAGAGAATTAATAGCTGATTGCAGATATGATGATGCTATGGAAATGCTACACATTGCAACAGAAGAAGAACCTGACAATGTGGATTATAACTACGAATTAGCCCGAATTTTTATGGAGATGGGCAATTGGCCAAGCGCAATTTCTAATTTAGAATTAGTTGTTGAAAAAACAAAAAACCATTTGCTGTATTTTATGCTTGGCGAAGCTTATCAAGCTGATAATCAAATAGACAGAGCAATTGGTGCATATTTAAAATCCATTATGCTTAATGAAAAATTTGCACTTCCCTATAAAAAATTAGGAATGCTATTTTTAAGCAGAAACGATAAAATTTCATCAATAGAATATTTTGAAGACTATCTGAAATTAGATATACCTGAAGATGAAAAGATAAGTATAACTAAGCTTTTAGATAGGATTAAAAAATGAAAAATGTAGAAATTTACACTCTTGATTACTGCCCTTTTTGTATGAAAGCAAAACTGTTTTTAGAAAATCACAAAGTTAATTTTACTGAAATTCCCTGTGATGATAACGAAGATGAAATGAGAGAAAAATTAACCAAAGAATATAATCTTAAATCTTTGGCAACTTTTCCTCAAATTATTATAGATGGCGAAAATATAGGCGGTTATAGCGATTTAATCGACAAATACAACAATAATTTAATATCTTTTGATTAAAGATATTTTTTAATATTAGATACAATTGCACTTTTTGGCATCATACCTACCATCACTTCTTTTACCTCTTTATTTTGAAAAATAAGCACGCTTGGAAGTGATGCTATGCCGTATTCTTTTGCTTTTTGAGGATTTTTATCCACATCAATTTTAACCACTTTTATTTCTTCAATAAATTCGTTTTGAATTTGTTCCAATACAGGAGCAAGCTTTCGACACGGACCACACCATGGCGCCCAAAAATCTACAAGAACTATTTGAGATGAGTTTAATACAACATTTTCGAAATTATTATCCGTTATTTCTTCAATATTTGCCATCTTTGCCTCCTCACTATTTTTTTATATAATTATACCATGGATATTGATAACATTTTTTCAATTTTAAAATACAATTTTGATAACAATATACTGCCGCACAGTGAATTTGTAGATTTTATGGAAAACATAAAAGACCCCTACATTGTTTTAATATGCTGTATATTATCCCTAAGAACAAATGACAAAACTACAATAGGTGCATCTAAAAGAATGCTTGAATTAGCTTCCACTCCCGATGCAATGATAAAAATTGATGTTAAAACTTTATCAAAAGCAATTTATCCTGTAGGCTTTTACAAAAACAAAGCATCGCAAATTATTGAATTATCTAAAACTATTGTTGAAAAATATAATTCAAAAACCCCCAATACCATTGAAGAATTAACAAAATTCAAAGGAGTCGGAAGAAAAACCGCCAACCTTGTTCTAACTAAAGGATTTGGTATTTTAGGAATTTGCGTTGATGTACATGTTCATCGAATTTCTAATCGTTTAGGCTATGTTAAAACAAAAACACCTGACGAAACAGAAATGGAATTAAGAAAAATTCTCCCCAAAAAATATTGGATAGATTTTAACACTTATCTTGTAACATTAGGGCAAAATATCTGCAAACCCCAAAAACCGAATTGCGCCAATTGTCCAATTTCAAAATATTGCAAGAAAGCGTTTTAATTAAACGCTTTCTTTGATACCAAGCTCCAAAATTTCTATATTGGGAGAAATGATATTTGAATTTTTAACTCTAAATACTAATTTTCTCATTTTACCAACATATATAACCTGCTGCGAAATCATTCCCGCAACATATTCAATTGCAGCTATATCATCTGTATCTTTTGCAATTTTATACAATTCATTTAATTTTGTAAGCGTCAATTCTTCGCATGCCAAAGCACTTGAAAATAAGTCGGTTACATTTATCCAATCAATTGAAGGTTCATCTATTTTCAAAAGGGTTAATTTTTCATCCCTTAAAATAATATAGTCATAAATTTTTTGCGCATTGTTTAATTTTTGAGAAGCTTTGTGTTTCATATAATCACAAAAGCCCTTCATTGCAATTTCATCAAAATATGTTGACATTGCAAAATATAAATATGCACTGTAAAACTCATGATTAATTTGCTTGTTAAAAGCATCAACTAATTTTGAATCCATTTTTTGCCCCTATTTAGTTACCCAAACGCCGTCGATATTACAATAAATTCTTATATAGAAACCTTCCTTGCAATTACATTTAAAAATCATTTCGGGTTTATCTGTTTCTTTTAAAAATTTTCTTTTTAAATATACGCCGTCGTTTGAAATTGCTTCAATAAATTCAATATGATGTTCTATTGAAGCTCCATGGGTAAATGTAACTTTCTTTTCAATATCATTAATATGTTCAATATGCGCATAATGAGCGTTATCTTTATTTGCAATGTGTTCTTCCAATAATTTCATATTTTCATTACAACAAACTAGGGTTCCTGCTCCCTCGTGAACAACTTCTACAACATTAGTACAAACATCACATTTGTAAATTTCCATTTTTTTAACCATAATCTTTCCTTTCTTAATCTTTTAAAATTCTGACATAGCAATTTTTTAAAAGAAATTAGTCAACAAGGCTAACTCTTTTGAAAAAATAGGAAAAAAATGTTATAATCCAAAAAAAGAGGTGTATTATGGCAAAAATATTAATTTCAATGAAAGATAATTTTCTAAAAACCATAGACGAAATGGCACAAAAAGAACAAAGAACCCGCTCTGAATTAATCAGAGAAGCTCTCAGAAATTATATTAAAAAAGCCAACACAATAGCACCCAAAAAAGCCCAACAAGATGCTACATTGCTCGAGTCTTTGCTAGACTAACCATATAAACCTGAATTTCCAATGGTTCAAGTGTTGTTTTTATGTAATTTTTTTCAATTTTTGGCTGTTTTTTAGTATTAATCAATGAAAACAAATAATCCTTTTTGAGGTATTTTGATTTTATATCCACGCTTTGATTTTGGTTTTCATCTAAAGAACCAACAACAATAAGTTCTCTGTCTTTATCTGTTATTGAATAAGCAAAAACCTTTTCATTATCTGTTTTTAATATTTTAAATTTACCGTTATTAATTAAATCAATATTTCTTTCTTTGAAGCCGATTGCTTTTAAATATTTCTTTTTTAATTCAGGATGTTTATTTCTTGTTGGTCCTGTCATATTAAAAATATCAAACATACCGCTGTGCACAAAGTAATATTCATCATCTGTTTGACTGTTTTTGGCTTTTTTGTTTTCGTAAGAATATGTAAAATCGTCACCTTGAGAAAAACCATCTAAGAAATATGAATTAACAGGTAAAGTCGTAGTTAACCATAAAATCATATCCCAGTAGTTTTTACCTCTTAAAATGGGTGCTTGTTGATCATGGGTTGCAAACGAAGCCATGATTGATTTACCTTTATTTTTCTTCAAATTCTTTAAATTATTTTGAATTTTTCTATCAAACTCTTTTTTTGTTTTAATGTTTTTAAAATCACTCCAAGAACCATAATAACAGTCAAAACCTGCTTCCAAAAGTTCATCAATTGAAGTGTATTTATTAATTGACAAGGGTGCCGGATTATCCCATTCAAGACTTGCCTCTGCTAAAAACAAAAAGTTATTATTTTTACTTCTGGCATAACTTATAGTCTCTTTCCAAAATTCTTTAGGCTTTATTGCTGCAACATCTGCTCTTATACCGTCAAAACCTAATTCCTGCGCCATATCAACAAAGCTTTTAAAATTATCTAAGGTGTCTTTATATAAAGTTTTACCGTCTTCATTATAAACTTTGAACAATCTAACATCGGTCCAGTCTGCGGGAATTAAAGCTTCTTGTTTCTTATCCAATAAAAACCAGCTTGGCTTTCTTATGCTAAAATCATACGACCCGCAGCTCGGCAAATCCAAAATTACATTCATATCAAGGCTATGCGCCGTTTTAATAAACTCCTTGGCTTCATCAGTCAAAGAAATTTGATTATTTTCATCATCAAGCTGAGGGTTGATTTTATTAAATGAATCCATAGCATATAATGAACCTGCCGTTCCGAGAGCTTTTAATTTTCCGCAAGGAGTAATAGGCAGAACATAGATTGTATTTATGCCGTCATTTTTAAGTGTTTTTAATTTATCTTTAGCATTTAAAAATGTGCCTTTTATGTCTCCATCGGATTCATCAATTAAACCGTCAAGATTTTTATCTACTGCTGCAAAATTTCTTATATTTAGAGTATAAATAACCGCTTTATTACCTTTAAAAACTTCTCTTAAATTCTCTCTTGCTCCCGCTTGCGAAATCAATAAAGATAATACTAATGCTCCGATAACCAATTTTCTTTTCATAATATAAAAGTATATAGGAAAAATAAATTTAGTGTATAATAATTAAGATGTAATTTTTAGTATTTAGGGTTTTTTAATGAAAAAATTTTTTAATATATTTAAAAACGAAGACTTGTTTCAAACATCAAAAGCAGCAGGAGTTTTTGCTTTTATTTTTGTGGCACTGATAATAACATCGCTGCTTTCAGTAAGATATTATCTGTACCAAAACATAATAGTAAACGGAATTGCACAAAAAACAATCTTGGCTAAAAACAACTTTGAAGTTATTGATAAACAAAGAACCGAACTAATTAAAAGAGAGGTTGCAAATAAAATCCGCCCTATTGTTGTTCCCGTTGAAGGAGATTACATCAAAACAGACCTACAAAAAGCAATTGACAACATTGAAAAAATTAAAAAAGAAAAAAAGACATACCAAATCAAACAAAAAGAACTTTTTGACTTATTGGAAATAAATGACTCGGAAAGAAAAAAAACAGCCATAACCTATATTCTGACATCATCTGAAACCAATTTAAATTCAGCATTCACAAATACAAAATACATCCTGAATGAACTGTTAAACGTAGGTGTGTTTGACACAGACGTTAAAAACTTTTTAAGCGAAGATTTTATCGAAAAAACCCTCGGATTGCACGTTAAAAAAAGTCAATATCCGCTAATTTCCGGTTTAATCGAACACTCTGTTATTCCAAACTTAATAATCGATGAATATGCAACGGAAATTGCAAGAAAAAATGCCAAAAATGCAGTTAAACCTTATGTTGTATCTTTTAAAAAGGGAGATAAAATTCTTCAACTGGGTGAAAAAGTTACTCAATTGAAAAAAGATGCGCTGAAACAATCAGGCTACAATGTATTAGAACTCAACAAAGGTGGTGTATTCGGGATTTTTGCCATTGTTTGCTTAACAATGTATTGCCTGATTTTATATATACAAAAATATGAAAAAAAATTCTATACACCAAGATACATGGCATACATTGCGGCCTCTTCCATAGTTTTAACGTATATTTGCATTTTAATATCAAACTCAAGCCTGATATCTAACTATATTATGCCTTTTGTTGCCTTTACAATGATACTTGCAATTTTTACCAATCCCATATTGTCTTTTTTGGTTTCCATTTTAATGCTTGCAATATTAGCGGTAACACTATTTTTCGACCCTCAACACGTATATGTTTTTATAATTGCAATATTAACTTCAAGCTATCTTGTATCAAGAATTTCATATTCAAAAAGATTTGATATAATCTGGTGCGGTGTACAAATCGGGATTATCATGTTTTTTGCAATGTTTTTCGTTTTGTGTTTTGAAATTCAAACACAAGCCGTTTCTAAATTTTTGCAATATCAGGCACAAAATCCTTTTGTGGGGCTCTTAAACGGTATAATTTCATCTATGATAGCAATGTTTTTGATACCAATCATAGAAAAAGTATTCAAAATCATTTCACCCTACGGACTTATTGAACTTGCAGACCAAAATCAAGAGCTTTTAACAAAAATGAGAAGCTCAGCTCCGGGAACTTTTCATCATTCTTTAATGGTTGCAAATCTTTGTGAAGCAGCAGCTGCAGCCATTGGAGCAGATTCAATTTTAGCAAGAGTAGGTGCTTTTTACCATGACATCGGCAAACTTCAAAGACCGTTATTCTTTATCGAAAACCAATCTTATTTTGGAGTTGAAAACCCCCACACAACACTAACGCCAAGACAAAGCAAAATGGTTATTACACTTCATACTAAAGACGGTATCGAAATAGCTAAAAAATACGGACTTCCTCAAGTTATTATTGATTTTATACAACAACACCACGGAGAAAGTCTTGCCGGACACTTTTATAATAAAGCAATAGAACAAGAAGGAATTGAAAATGTATCTGAAAATCAATTCCGCTACCCCGGACCAAAACCCCAAACAAAAGAAACCGCTATTTTAATGCTGGCAGACGCATTAGAAAGCGCTGTTCGTTCTCTTAAGAAGCCGACTCAAGAAGAAATTGAAGCAATAGTTAATAAAATTTTCACAGAAAGATTAAATGACGGTCAATTATCAGACAGCCCTCTAACTTTAAAAGATATTAAAATAATTGCCATGACCTTTAATAAAATACTAAGAGGTATGCAGCATGATAGAATTAAATATCAAGAAAGAGTTATGAACGAAATAGCAGATAAAAACAAAATAACAATCCAAAATACAACCGATGATGAATTTGAAAGAAAAATTCAGGAATTACAAGATAAATCAAACAAGGATAATAATGAATAGCTCTTTTACAATATCAAAAATTGATGATATTAATTTAAAAAAATACAATATAACCTTCAAAAACTTAAAACCGAAAATCAAAGAAATGCTTGATATTATGCTTAATTTAAAAGAGTTAAAAACAAGCAAAATTTTTAATGAAAAAATTTCTAAAATAAGATTTGATATTTCTTTTTGCTGCGATAAAACAATTCATCAAATAAATAAAGAATACAGATTTAAAGATAAACCGACAGATGTTATAACTTTTTCATTATTTGTTGATGATATTAATTCAATAATCTATAGAAAAACGGCTGATTTAGGTCAAATTATTATATCAATCGAAACAGCAAATAAACAAAAAAAAGAAACTCTGGAAAAAGAAATTTTAACTTTAATTTGCCATGGAATTTTACATTTATTTGGATTTGACCATTTAGAAAAAAAGGATTACGATTTTGTTGTAAATATTCAAAACAAAGTCTTAGGGGAATTATGAATAAATTTCAGTCAAGAAGTTTTCAAAAAAGTTTAATGTTTGCACTAAACGGCTTAAGGCTTGCTTTTCGCTCGCAAAGAAATTTCAGAAAACATCTTGTAATTGCTTTTTTTACTCTTTCAATAGCTTTTTTGCTAAGAGTCGATATTGTTGAATTTTGTATTATATTATTTGCAAACACCTTTGTGCTTGTAATGGAGATGATGAATTCCGTTATTGAATTTGTGATTGACGCATATTACAAAAACAAATGGGCAAAATTAGCAAAATTATCTAAAGATATTGCGGCAGGTGCAGTTTTATTATCGGCTACCACAAGCGCAATAATATCATTATTGATATACGGAAGTAAAATTTATCAACTGTATTATAATTAATTAGAAAGGCAAATATGGATAAAAATTTTCAATCTTTAGCTCCAAAATTTTTTCTTGAGGAAGGTTTTTCCTGTTCTGAATCAATTGTAAAATCGGCTTATGAATTGGGGCTTGTTCCAAAAGAACTAATCAGTGCAGCAACCTCTTTTTCAGGCGGTATGGGTTCAGGATGTTTATGTGGCGCTATTGCAGGTTCTCAGATTGTTTTAGGATATTTACACGGAAAATACCAAGATAATTCTGCAAGAGCCTTGGCAAAAGAATTTTATCAAAGATTTACTAAAATTCATAAAGTAACTTGTTGTAAAGTCTTAACAAAGGATTTTAAAGATTTTCATTCTCCGGAAAGAAAAAAGCACTGTTCAAACATGGTTTATGATTGCGCTAAAATTTTAGACGAAATGCTGGCTGAAATTAAAATTAATGCTTAAAATCCAAACACTTTTTATAAACTAGATTTTTATTTACATTATAAAGCTCTGATAAAATCAATGATATTTCTTTATCTTTTAATTTCAGAGCTTTTAATTTTCTTATTTTTTCATCAATATCAATTTCATCTTCTTCAATTGATTTATGTAACAAAACCGCAATTTCACCTTTTAGGGTATTATTTTTGTAATATTCAATAATATTTTTAATATTATCGGTTATAATTTCTTCGAATTTTTTTGTTAATTCTCTTGCAATTGTTACTTTTTTATTCGGATAAATTTCAAAAATTACTTCAAGAGTGTCAATCAGCCTTAGGGGGCTTTCATAAAAAATTAGATTTTCATGGTTATTTTTAATTATTGTTTCTTTAATTTTGTTTTTTGTTCTATCAATAAAACCGATAAATTTAAAATCTTCATCTTGTCTTGAAACAGCTGATAATAGAGTCGTTACAGCACTTGCTCCTGAAATCGGAATAACTCTAAAACCTTCTTTTAAAACAGCCTCAACCAAAACATTCCCCGGATCAGATATTAAAGGAGTTCCTGCGTCTGATACAAGCGCAATTGATTTTCCTTCTTTTAAATAGTTCAAAAACAAATCAACCCTTGAAGATTCGCTGAACTTATGGTAACTTACAAGCTTTGTTGTAATTGAATATTTATTTAATAATACTTGAGTTGTTCTTGTGTCTTCAGCTGCTATAATATCAACATTTTTTAAAACATCAAGCGCCCTAAGGGTTATATCTTCAAGATTTCCGATAGGCGTAGCCACACAATAAAGAGCAGTTTCTAAAGAATTTGCCAAGTTGTACCTTCTTTTGAATCTTTTAATTGAATTTTATGCGCCAAGAGCTTATCTCTAATTTCATCAGATTTTTGCCAATCTTTATTTTCTCTTGCTTGTTTTCTTAGTTCAATTATTTTATCAATTGCTTCTTTAGCTGATAACTCTTTATCAAGATTAAATTCATCATATAAAGGTTTAACAATTTCATTTAATTCTTCAATAGAAATTTCTTTTTGAGATAGCGAAAAATCAAACCCTAAAACAGAACCCAAATATACAAGAGTATTTGCGTTTATATTTTTATCTATTCCTTTTTTAATTTTGTCAACCAAAGAAAATAATACAGCCAAAGCTTTTGAAGTATTTAAATCTTCATCCATGGCATTTTTAAATTCTTCAACTGCTTCATTATTATATTCATCTTTAATTTCCATGCCTGCAATCGAATTAATAAGACGTTTTGCGCCGTTTTTAGCAGCTGTTAAACCGCTATCATTAAATTCAACAGGCATTCTGTAGTGGTTTGTTAAAATAAACAATCTTATAGCGTTTGTATCATAATTTTTTAATACATCATCAATAGTTAAAAAATTATTCAATGATTTTGACATTTTTTCTTTGTTAATTGTAACAAAGCCGTTATGCATCCAATATTTGCTGAACATGCACCCGTTGGCACATTCTGATTGAGCTCTTTCATTTTCATGATGAGGAAAAGCTAAATCAGCACCGCCTGCATGGATATCAATTGTTTCACCTAAATATTTTTTATTCATAGCAGAACACTCAATATGCCACCCCGGACGACCCTTGCCCCAAGGAGAATTATAACCGTGGAGCTCATCTTTTTTCCACAATGCAAAATCAAGCGGGCTTTCTTTTTTGTCGTTTGCTTCAACACGAGCACCGTTTAATAAGTCTTTTATCGGTTGAGAAGATAATTCACCATATTTTTTATATTTTTCAACTCTAAAATAAACATCTCCGTCAACAGCGTATGCAAAGCCATTGGCTTCCAATTTTTTAACCATGGCAATCATCTCGCCTATAGTTTTTGTTGCCCTTGGTTCAATATCGGGTTTAAGAACATTTAAATTGTTCATTGAATTAATAAAAGATTTATAATATTTATCAGTAATTACAGACGGTTCAACACCTTGCTCATCCGCCTTTTTAAGAATTTTATCATCAACGTCGGTTACGTTTCTGCAATATGTAACTTCGTAACCTAAAAATTTTAAATAACGATATAAAACATCCCAAGTTATATAACATCTTGCATGCCCTAAATGCGCATTATCATACACGGTAGGACCGCAGACATACATTTTTACTTTGTTTTGTTCAATAGGATGAAATTCTTCAATTGTATTTGATAAAGTATTATATATTTTTAACATACGATTATTTTACTATAAAATTTTTCATAGTAAAATAATATAGTCAATTAATTAAACTTTCGGGGGATATATGAAAAATACCGTTGTCGTTGGTGCTCAATTCGGAGATGAAGGTAAAGCCAAAATTACAGACCTGTTAGCACAAAATGCTGATTTTATCACAAGATTTCAAGGAGGCTCAAACGCAGGTCATACAGTTGTTGCAAATGGCAAAAAATTTGCTTTTCACCTTGTTCCATCCGGTATTTTATATGAAAATAAAATCTGCATGATAGGTGCAGGCTGTGTTATTAAGCCCGAAGATTTAAAAAACGAAATAGACGGAATAATTAAACAAGGTATTTCAAAAGAACATTTTGAAAAATGCCTTAAAATTTCTCCCCTAGCTCATATTACAATGAAATATCATACAGATATTGACGGATATAGCGAAAATTCTCTTGGAAAAAATAAAATAGGAACAACAAAAAAAGGTATCGGTCCAACATATACAGATAAATACAATAGATGCGGAATAAGAGTCGAAGATTTGTTTAATAAAGAAACTCTGTCAAAAAAACTTGATACAATTTTACCAAAGAAAAATAAAGAACTTGAATTTGTGTATAATTTAAAAACATATACAAAAGATGAAATTCTAAATGAATGTGAGGAATATAGAAAAATTTTGGCCCCTTATGTCGATTTTAATTGGCAAGAAAATTTATTGAACTATAAAAAAAATAAATCTATTCTTTTTGAAGGTGCTCAAGGGGTTATGCTTGATGTTGACTATGGAACTTATCCTTTTGTAACCTCTTCAAGCCCGACAGCAGGAGGTGCAGGTATCGGAGCTTCCATGGGTCCTAATGCAATTGAAAAAGCAATCGGTGTATTTAAAGCTTACATGACTCGTGTTGGCGAGGGTGCTTTTATAACAGAATTAAACGACGAAACAGGTGAAAAACTAAGACAAGTAGGAGGAGAATTTGGCGTTACAACAGGAAGACCTCGTCGCTGCGGCTGGTTTGATGCAATTAGCGCTAAATATGCTGTTTTAGTAGGCGGGTTAACAGAAGTTGCACTAACAAAGCTTGATGTTTTAGATGAATTTGATGAAATTAAAGTTGCAGTTGCTTATAAAAATAAATTGACAGGTGAAACAATAAATTATTACCCGACAAATGCTTATACACATTACGATTGGGAACCTGTTTATGAAACTCATAAGGGCTGGAAAACTTCAATTTCAGCTTGCAAAAGCTACGACGAATTACCCAAGAACGCTAAAAATTATCTTAAACGTCTTGAAGAACTTTTAGGTATAAAAATTTCAATAATCAGCGTTGGCCCTGATAGAGAACAAACAATATTTATATAGATTTAATTTTATAATATTGATATAAAGAAAAAATCATATTACTATTATCGCTGTTCAAGGCTTCTTTCAGTTCTTGGCGCATTTTGTGTAAGTCATTTTCTTCTTCTGAAAAATATAGTTGCCACGGTGCAACATCAAGCGCATTGGCTATTGCAACAAGGTTTTCACATTGCGGATAATTGTGTCCTGATTCTATTCTTGATAGGCTTTTCATTTCCATATTTACAAGTTCAGCCAGTCTATCTTGGGACAATCCTCTTTTTTTTCTATATAATTTTATTTTTTCACCGATATTTTTCTTTAATTTTTTTGCGTTGATATTACAAGTTAATTGCATAATCTCCCCCCGTTGATGATAAAATTCTAATTTCAAAAACGGTACATAATAACTTATTTTAAATGAGAATTTTTAAAAAATTCTATTTTTTAGTTGTAATTTATAGAATTATAATGTAAAATTTTGATTAAAAATATCATTTAAAAGGTAAAACACAATGAATAACATAAAAAAGGGCTTCTCCTTGGTGGAGTTGCTGATTTCGCTTATCGTAATAAGCTGTATTACGGCTGCTTTTGCACCTTTAATTACTAAAAAGTTCTCATCCAGCGTATTCGGTTTTGGAGGAGGCGGCGGAAATACAAGCACCCCTTCAATAAGCGCTGATTGCAGTTCAAAATTTTCATCTGATTGTTTATTATGTACATCAAGCGAGTGTTTAAGTTGTGCAAAAACATGCCCTGATGGTCAATGTCAGGATTCAACAAATTGTTCTTGTAAAGAATGTCCTACAAGTGAATATCCTAATTGTATTAAATTTACTAATACTGCTTGTATACAATGTAAAAACGGTTATAGGTTGGTTGATAGTACGTGTATAGCGTGTCCTAACGGAAAATATTCAGATAACGGAAAAGAATGTAAGTATTGCGAACCCGGTTTTTGGCCTAATGATGATAAAACAGCTTGTGTAGAATGTCCTAAAGGATATATATGTAATCAAGATACACAGGTAAAATGCAGTGAAAACACTGCCCCTACTCTTGAAAACGGTTCTCATATTTGTGCTCCCTGTCCAGAGGGGTCATATTGTAAAGATGGTGTTGAAGAAAAATGTTCTGATAAATTCAAAAATTGTGAAATTTGTAATGGAACAGGGTGTACCAAATGTGCCGAAGGCACTTTGCTTTCTGAAGGTAGATGCATAGAAAGCATGGATGACGTTATACAAATCGGAAATTTATATGTAACCAAGTTTAACATGGGAGATAAGCCAAATTTTACTATTCCGCAAACTGTTACGGTGCTTACAGCAGGAAGCTCTGCAGGCGCTTGCGAATCAGGTAAATGCTGCTGGAAAGGAACAACAAGTCAGTCATGCAATTCCTATAACGGCGGTTATAACGGTTGTACAAGAACTGTTTGTAATTGGGAGGCAGCAAGAGAAATTTGTGCTCGTTTTGATTTAAACGGGGAAAGCTGGAGGTTACCGACTCAGGCTGAAATGAACGGATGGAACGCATATACGGTAGGTCAAGATGTTGCAGGTTTGCAGTTATGCAATTATACCCAAGATAGACAAAATACTTATGCAACTTGTTATCAAAGCACCAGATGTTATGGTAGTTACAATAGAAATTGCATTCCAGGCTACGTATGGAGTAATCAAAAATATGAAAGCGGCAATTATTTTTATGCATATGTTTCATATTTAAATAATCAAAGTTGGTCAACAAGTAATACCACAATGGGAAGTGCTGCAACAGTAAGATGCGTTGCAACTGTATCAGATTGTCCCAAGGGCCAATATAGTAATAATTCAACTTGCACAGATTGTTCGTCAAAATTTACTCATTGCGAAGCTTGTACATCAAGCCAGTGTACGACATGTGAGAGCGGATATGACTTACATCCATATAACAATAAATGTTATAAGGTAATTGAAGATGCTGTTCCTGTTGATAATTTATATGTAACAAAGTTTAATATGGGTGATGGTGGTCTTCCTATTGCTTCAACAGTTTCTGTTGTTAATGCAGGTTCAGCTTGTACATCAGGAAAATGCTGTTGGAGGGGAAATACAACTTCAGGTGACTGTAATAATGTAAATACTTCTGATAATGGAGGATATTCAGGCTGCACAAGAACAGTGTGCAATTGGTATGCTGCAAAAGATATATGTGATAGCTATAAAGCAGGAGGCAAAACCTGGAGATTACCAAATTATTCCGAAATGGCAAATTGGTACAAGTACACAATTTCTTTAGGTGCAGCAGGGCCCCAGATATGCGATTGGTATGGAACAGGTTCATCATATGGTGTCACAGGTTGCCGTGATAACAGTTATTATCCTTCTATGATTTGGGCTCAAAGCTACAATACCACCAATGCGTATTATTATCAATTATCTAGTGGCTCATGGAGTAGAAGTTCCAGAGACAAAAATAACGCTCAATCTGTTCGCTGTGTTACAGCAATAGATTACGACTAAAATTTAATATTTTTTGTGTATGATATTATGGGAGCCAAGGCTCCCGTTTTTTTAATTATAATATCTATTATAATACTCAGGGCTATAGCGCTCTTTAGCAGATAATCCATAAGGTCTTGTACGGTTAATATTAGGATATGGATTATCCCTTGAAGGAAATTGAATATTCCTTGTCGGGCTTATATTTCTCATTCTTTGCATTCTAATTGCTCTAGCCCTTTGGTTTTGCAATTGCTGTTGAATACCTAAATATTGAGAATATTGATATTCTCCAAATTCTGCCCCCAAAGAAGAAGCAAGCAATAAAAAGAAAAATACGGCTAAAATTCTTACCCTCATAAAAACATTATAATGATTTTAAAATTTTTGTTAACCATTCAATTAAGTTATTTTAAATAAAAGCAAATTTGAGGTAAAATAGTATTACACAATAGGTAAGGGTCAAGATGAATACGGTATCAGAAAAGTCAATTGATAAACAAGAAGCAAGATTAAAAATTCAAAATTTTGCCGACACTTGCAAAAAATTTTATCAGGGAGAATTAAAAATTCCTGAATATAAGTCTATTTCAAGCGGTTTTGGTACATATTCAGAAAGAAACCACAAAACAGGAATGCTAAGACTCAGAATTCCTGCAGGAGAGTTGTCACTTGAACAATTCAAATTTATAATCGACAGCATTAAAAAATACAATATTAAAAAAGTTCATATTACAACAAATCAATCAATCCAGCTTCACAATTTAGCCCCCGAAATCATTCCTCAGCTTATGTTAGAAGCATTTGATAATAACATAATAACACTGGGCGGCGGAGGTGATTTCCCGAGAAATGTTTTATGCTCACCCCTTTCAGGCGTTGAAAAAGGCGAATATTTCGATGTTATGCCCTATGCAAAAATGGCTTCTGATTTTTTAATCGGTTTAATCGGAAAAATTAAACTGCCAAGAAAATTAAAAGTCAGCTTTTCTAATTCCAAAAAAAATATAGTCCACGCTACATATAGAGACATGGGCTTTGTTGCAAAAGAAAGCGGAAAATTTGACCTATACACTGCAGGAGGTTTAGGGGTTAACCCTGAATTCGGCATTAAAACAAAAGAAAACATTGAACCAAACGAAATTTTATATTACATAATGGCCATGGTTCAAATATTCATGCGATACGGAAACTATGAAAATAGAGCAAAAGCAAGAACAAGATATATCCCAAGAACAATCGGCGAAGAAAAATATTTATCAGAATTTAGCGCAATATTAGATGAAATAAAAAATACGGAAGATTTAACCCTAAATATAAATCCTCAAGAGATTACAAAAAAAGGCAGCGGCAAAATTACCCAAAAAACAAGAAACATAATCGAGCAAAAACAAGAAAACCTGTATGCAATAAAATATCATCCAATGCTGGGAAATCCATCTTTAGAGGCTTTAGAAAAATTATATAATGCAATTTCAAAAATAGAAGATGCAAAAATCAGGCTCTCAACAAAAGAAGAAATGTTTATTATTAATTTGAATAAAGATGAAACGCAGGAAATTTCAAGTTTAATTGATTTTGATAACTCCAAAACAGAACTTCAGGAATCAATTAGTTGTGTCGGCGCAACAATCTGCCAGCAAGGGCTTACAAATTCAAGCGGGCTCTTGCAAAAAATTATCGAAACAGACAAAAAAGAAAACTTTAAAGACGGAACTCTTCCAAAAATATGTATTTCAGGCTGTCAATCTTCTTGTGCGGCTCATCAAACGGCAAAAATCGGCTTTAAGGGCGGTAAGAAAAAAATAAACGATGTTATGTGTGATGTTTTTGATGTTTTCTTTAACGGAAGCGAAATTGAAGGCAATGAACGATTTGGCGAAATTATAGGAACAATTTCAGCTGATAATATTCCTTTAATGTTTAAAAAATTAGGTCATGAAGTTGAAAAAAACAATCTTACTTTTGATGATTGGATAACTAACAACAACAACCGCTTTTTAGAAATCGTTAAGGAGTTTTCAATTTGCAATGCATAAGCGTAAATTTTAAAAATACTCCCGAAAATATTAGAAACAAATTTGCTTTCACAAATTCAGAAAAAGAGCTTTTTATATCTGAGTTAAATAAACTTTTAAAAAGCGCAAAATGTATAATTTTATCTACATGTAACCGATGTGAAATATACATTGAAAATCCGAAAAATGTTTTTTCTATCCTTGAAAACCTGCTGAAAGAAAAAACAAAACTATCTTTAAGCGAAATAAGAAAATACGCAAGATATTACGAAAATAAAAGCGCAATAGAACATATTTTTAAAGTAACCAGCGGCTTGGAATCTATGATTGTTGGAGAAAATGAAATACTTTCTCAAGTCAAACAAGCATATTTTGATTCATTAAACAACAAAAGAACATCATACGAACTAAACACTATTTTTTTAAGTGCACTTTCTTGTGCTAAAAAAATAAAAACAGAAACAGAAATTTCAAAATCCGCAATATCTTTTGCAACTTTAACCTGTAATGAAATAAAAAAATTCATACAAGAAAACGCTATTTCTAATCCAAAGCTTTTAATAATCGGCGCAAGCGGTAAAACAGGCTCAGCTATTATTCAAAACCTTTTAAATAAAAAAATAAAAATAAAAATTTATGCAACTCAAAGAATACACAATAAAACTGCTAACTACCCCAAAAACATTGAAATAATAGACTATAACAAAAGATATGAATATCTGAAACAAATGGACATAGTTGTTTCAGCCACAAAAAGCCCGCATTACACAATGAATTACGATGATACAATTTCAAATACACCATCCAAAAAAATGCTTTTTATTGATTTAGCTTCTCCTTTTGATATAGATAGAGAAATCTCCAAAATAACCAATTGCAGTCTTATTACAATCGATTATTTTAAAAAAATAGCAAAAAATAACAATATAAAAAAAGAAAAAGCCGTAAAAACTGCTGTTAACATTGTAAATTCAGAACTGCAAAAAATATATAAAAATATAATCTATCACAATGCGCTTGGTAAAATTAAAGAAAAAAGCAAAAACTATAAAAATTTCTCCCTTGAAACAGTTTTATATTTTTTAAAAGATAAGCTTGATTTGAGCTCTTTTGAAAAAATCATCAACACAATTAACCAAGAAGGGAACAAAACAATATAATGTCATATTTTCCTTTATTTGTTGATATAAAAGATAAAAATATTTTAATAGTCGGCGCAGGAAAAGTTGCTTATAGAAAAATTATTAAGTTAATTCCTTTTAATTCTAAAATAACAATAGTCGCACCTAAAATTATCGACGAAATCAAAAAACTGTTAAAAGAAAATAAAAATTTAACCTATAAAAATAAAAAAGTCGATATTGATGACATTAAAAATTCTTTCATGGTAATTTGCGCAACCAATGACAAATCAACAAACCATTTTGTTTCAAAAATTTGTAAAGAAAATAATATATTTATCAATTCTGTTGACGATATAGAAAATTGCTCTTTTATTTTTCCTGCATTAATAAAAAAAGATAATTTAACTATAGGCTTTTGTACCTATGGAAAAGCACCTTATATTTCGGCATATTTAAAAAAAATAACAAAAAACGCTATCCCTGAAAATATCGAAGAAGTAATAAAAAATGTTGAATTTTTGAGAAATGAATTAAAAGAAAAAATCTCATCTCAAGAAAAAAGAATGAAAATAATCCATGGGATTTTAGATTATTACAAAGAAAATAATTTCCAATTAAGCTATGATAATCTAAAAGAAAAAATGCAAAATTTAATCAACAGACATTAAAAGGTGTTTAATGAAAAAAATAAAAATAGGAACAAGAAAAAGCAAACTTGCGCTTGCGCAAACAAACCTTGTAATTAAAGAACTAAAAAAACATTTTTCAAACCTCCAAATTGAAATCATTCCGATTACAACAAAAGGCGACGTAATTCTTGATAAACCGCTCAGCGAAATTAACGATAAAGGGCTCTTTATTAACGAATTTGAAAATGCACTAAAGGATAACAAGATAGATATTGCAATTCATAGCGCAAAAGATTTACCGTCAAAGCTAAAAGACGGTCTTGAGATTGTTTCCGTATTAAAAAGAGCAGATGCAAAAGATGTATTAATCACAAGAAAAAATTCCAAAAAAATAACAATAATAGGAACAAGCAGCCCGAGAAGAGAATTTTATATCAAACAGCTTTTCCCAAATGCGCAAATAAAAACAATCAGAGGAAATATAGATACAAGATTAAAAAAACTTGAAGAAAACCAATATGACGCAATTATTCTTGCAAAAGCAGGACTGGACAGATTAAATATTTTAAATTCCGAAAAAGACAAATTTGATTTTAAAATATTTGATACCGATAAAATAACTCCTGCCGCATGTCAAGGAATAATTGCAATTGAAGCAAAGAAAGATTTTGAATTTAAAAATGAAATTATGCAAATTAATGACACTGAAACTTTTAAACAATTTATGATCGAAAGAGAAATACTGAAACAGCTTGAAGTTAATTGTTCTGATATTAACGCAATTTATAGTAAGTTTAACAATGAAAATATTATCGAAATAACTATAATGTATAAAGGCAAAAAAACAAAAATTACGGATAACTATTTAGAAATTTTTGAAAAAATACCAAAAATAATTGCAGAAATAAAATCATAGATTTAAAGGGCTTTATTAATGACTAAAAAAGTATATTTAATTGGTGCAGGCTGCGGAGAAATGGATTTAATAACTCTTAGAGGATTTAAAAAACTCCAAGAGGCAGATGTTGTATTATATGATTCTTTAATTGACGAAAAATTATTAGAAAGCCTTTCAAATAATGTTGAAAAAATATTTGTAGGCAAAAGACACAACCAAAAATCAATCTCACAAGATGAAATTAATAAATTAATAATAAAACTTGCAAAAGAAAATAAAACCATCGCTCGCTTAAAAGGCGGGGATGCATTTGTTTTTGCAAGGGGTGCAGAAGAAATTGAAGCAATAAAAAAAGAAAATATTCCCTATGAAATTATCCCCGGCATAACTTCTGCTGTTGCAGTTCCGGAATTAGCGGGAATTCCTTTAACTCATAGGCAATTAAGCCGTAATTTTTGCGTCTTAACAGGCTCAATAACAGAAGATAATAAAGAAAAAACAGCCCCGATAGACTACGCTTCACTAACAAAACTAAATGGAACAATAGTTTTATTAATGGCGTATCATCATATAGATGAAATCATGGAAAGCTTTATAAAAGCAGGCATGGATAAAAACATGCCTTGCGCTGTAATATCGCAAGGTTGCAGTTCAAAACAAAAAATTATTAAAGGAAACATCAAAAATATAGTCTCAAAACTAAAAAAAGAAAACATCAAAACCCCGATTGTTATTGTTATTGGAAAATGTTGTAATTTTGATTTGAAAACCAAAGCAAATTCAGGCAAAAAAGATAATAAAAAAAATGACTTTGAAAATTTAAAAATAGCAATTTGCGGAACTAAAAATTTTTATGAAAAATTAAATTCTCTAATTAAATTAAAAAAAGCAAAAACAATCGACCTGAGTTTTTTAGATGTTATTTCAATAAACACTAAACTACCAAAATTACAAAACTATAGTTGGATTGTCTTTACGAGCCAAAATGGAATTGAACAGTTTTTCCTAAAACTAAAAAAAGAAAAAATCGATATCAGGCAATTATTTCATCTAAAATTTGCAACAATGGGCTCAGGTACAGAAAAAAAACTCCAAGAATACGGTTTTTATTCTGATTTAACTCCAAAAGAATACAGCTCTGAATTTTTAGCTAAAGAACTTCTTCTAAAAACAAAAAAAGATGATAAAATCTTAATTTTAAGAGCAAAAGAAGGCAGTGAGACATTAACAAACACATTAAGACTAAATAATTACAAATATAAAGACTTTAAATTATACGAACTCAAAGAAAATAAAGAAAAAATAAACACCCTCTTAAGCTTAAATATTAATTCTTTTAACACTGACTATTTAGTATTTGGAAGCGCAAAAGGGGTTACAACTTTTTTTGATAATTTTGATTTTGATTTTAACAGCAAAACAAAATTTGTCTGTATCGGCAAAACTTGCGCTAAAGCATTAGAAAAATATCCTGCAAAGAAAATTTTAATTGCGAAAAAATATGATGTTGATGGCATAATAGAATGTATGGAAAAAGATTTTAAAAAGGCAAAAAATGAAAAGATTAAGAAGACTGAGACAAAATGAAGCAATAAGAAATTTAGTTAAAGAAACAAGATTAAGCCCCCAAGATTTCATATACCCGATTTTTGTAACAGAAGGCAAAAACATTAAATCATCCATAAAATCCATGCCGAATATCTTCCAATATTCAATAGACAGACTTTCCGAAATACTTGATGAAGTTAAATCAAGCAAAATATCAGGAATAATGATATTTGGAATTCCAAATCCGCAAGATAAAGATGAATTAGCAACACAGGCTTATAGTGAAAACGGAATTACACAAAAAGCAATAAGATTTATCAAAAAACATTATCCTGAAATTATATGTATAGCAGACGTTTGCCTTTGCGAATACACTAAAAACGGACATTGCGGACTTGTAAAAAACGGCGAAATCTTAAACGATGAAACCTTGCCGCTGCTGTGCAAAACAGCAACAAGCCTTGCTCAAGCGGGAGCAGACATAATTGCACCGTCAGATATGATGGATGGCAGAATTGAAGCAATAAGAACCGCTCTTGACAATTCAGGCTTTAAAAACACTCCGATTATGGCATATAGCGCAAAATTTGCATCTGCATACTACGGACCTTTTAGAGATGCTGCACAATCAGCACCTTGTTTTGGAGACAGAAAAAGTTATCAAATGGACTTTTCCAATCCGAAAGAGGCACTAAGAGAAATTGAAACAGATATCGAAGAAGGCGCTGATATAGTTATGATTAAACCCGCTCTTATATATTTAGATATCTTAAAAGAAGCCTGCCAAAAATTTAATCATCCGATTGCAGTTTATAATGTCAGCGGTGAATACTCAATGGTTAAAGCAGCCGCAATAAACGGTTGGATTGACGAAAGAAAAATAGTAACAGAAAACCTGACTGCAATGAAAAGAGCAGGTGCAAATATAATAATTACATACCACGCTCTTGATATGGCAAAATGGTTAAACGAATAAGGACTTGTCATGACTAAATCAGATGAATTATTTAAAAAAGCACAAAACTATATGCCCGGTGGCGTAAATAGCCCTGTAAGAGCATTTAGAGCAGTTAAAAAAACTCCTTTTTTTGTTAAAAAGGCAAAAGGAGCTTATATATTCGATGTGGACGGAAATAAATACATTGATTATGTTTGTTCTTGGGGTCCTCAAATTTTAGGTCATGCCCATCCCAGAGTTATTGAAGCAGTTAAAAAAGCTTGTGATAACGGACTAACGTATGGCGCACCGACAGAAAAAGAAACAATTTTAGCCGAATTAATAAAAAAATGCGCTCCCTCCATGGAAATGATACGCCTTGTAAATTCAGGCACTGAAGCAACAATGAGCGCAATAAGAGTTGCAAGAGGCTTCACAAAAAGAGATAAAATAATAAAATTCACAGGTTGTTACCATGGACACTCAGACGGGCTTTTAATGAAAGCCGGTTCGGGCTTGTTAACTAATTCAATACCAAACAGCGGCGGAATTCCAAAAGACTACGCAAAATATACGCTTTTAGCTAACTATAACGACAAAAATTCAGTCAAAGAGCTCATGAAATTACACGGCAAAGATGTTGCCTGTATCATCGTTGAACCTGTAGCGGCAAACATGGGAGTTGTATTACCGCAATATGGATTTTTGGAATTTTTAAGAAAAATAACCGAAGAATATGGCGCACTATTAATTTTTGATGAAGTAATAACCGGATTTAGACTGAGTTTGGGCGGCGCTCAAGAATATTATAACGTAATTCCAGATTTAACAACATTCGGAAAAATAGCAGGAGGCGGAATGCCTTTAGCCGTATATGGCGGCAAAAAAGAAATTATGTCTAAAGTTGCGCCCCTCGGAAACGTATATCAAGCAGGAACCCTTTCAGGTAATCCCATCGCAACCACCGCAGGTATAGAAACGCTAAAAATTCTCATTGAAAACAAAGAAGAAATTTATTCCGAACTGGATAAAAAAGGTGCAATTTTAGAAGAAGCATACAATAAAATAGGTCTTAAAACAAATAGGGTAGGCTCTTTAATGTCAGTATTTTTTAGCGAAAAACCTATAAACAAATATGAAGATTCTTTAGCTTGCAACGTTGAAAAATTTGCCGATTACTTCAACTACATGCTGAATAACGGAATTTATGTTGCACCTTCACAATTTGAAGCAATGTTCATATCTTTTGCACACACAACGGATATAATCAAGCACACTGCCGAAATAATATCAAAATACGGAAATTAAATTTATCCTATATCCCATCTTCCGCAAGTACCGCCCCAGCGAGCAATGATATTACCCTTAATATCAGAAATCTTTTTAATTTCATCTCTGTTTTGCTGTTCTTTACCTTCTAAAATTGTGATAACTTCACAATTATTCGAACAACCATTACAAGTGCAAGTTATTGAGTGGAACTCAAGGTCTTTTATTTGCCAACCTTTAAATTTTGTTTTCTGATTTGTAAATTGATGATTTTCCATAGCAAGCATGGCAGCACCTATTGCACCCATGGTTTGATGATGGTCGGGAACAATAATTTCATGACCCAAAGCTTCTTCAAACGCTTTAACCATGCCTTTATTGGTTGCAACACCGCCTTGGAATGATATACAAGGCAATAAATCTTTACCCAATGCAAGATTAGAAATGTAGTTTCTAACTAAAGCTTGACACAAACCATATAATAAATCTTCAACAGCATAGCCCAATTGTTGTTTATGGATTAAATCAGATTCCGCAAAAACTCCGCATCTTCCCGCAATCCTAGCAGGTGATTTAGATTTTAGCGCAATATCACCAAAATCTTTAATATCAACATTTAATCTTTGTGCCTGATGGTCTAAAAAACTTCCTGTACCTGCAGCACAAACAGTATTCATAGCAAAATCTGTTACAATACCATCTCTTAAAATAATTATTTTTGAATCCTGTCCGCCAATTTCAAGAATTGTTTGAACATTCGGTATAGCCGAGCTTGCAGCTACAGCATGGGCTGTTATTTCATTTTTAATTACATCAGCACCAACCAAAGCTCCTGCTAAATTTCTGCCTGAGCCTGTTGTACCTACCGCACAAACATCATATTCTCTATCTTGCGCTTGAGATAATAAATTATCAAGACACTTTTGAACAGCTATTACAGGCTGACCCGCAGTACGAGTCATGTAACTATCTACATATTTACCGTTTTCATCAACCAAAGCGATTTTTGTAGTAACGGAACCTACATCTATTCCTAAATAAACTTTCATCATAACAAACTAATTGTATTACAAAAATAATTTTAAAACAAAATCTTTTAATTTTAAGATATAATTTAACCATAGGAGAAAATATGCAAAAAACAATTATAAAATTCGGAACAGACGGCTTTAGAGGAATTATCGCCAAAGAATTTACTTTTGAAACAGTTGAAAGAATTACAAAAGCAATAAGTTTATACTTAAAAAATTTAAACTCCGATAAAAACACCATTATCGTAGGATACGACCCAAGATTTATGGCAAGAGATTTTGCGCAGTTTGCAGCAGAATTGCTTAAAAAATATGGTTTTAAAGTAATTTTATCTAAAAAAGTTGTTCCGACTCCTATTGTTGCATATTGTGCCAAATATTACCCAAATTCAATCGGTGCAATAATGTTCACCGCTTCTCATAATCCAAAAGAATATCAAGGAATTAAATTTATTCCCAACTACGCAGGACCTGCCACAAAAGAAATAACAGATGAAATTTTAAAATATTTAGATAAAGAAATTGAAATTAAAAATCAAGGTAAAATTATTGAAGAAAACTTGGAAGATGACTATTTTAAACATCTTGAAAATATAATTGACTTTGAAACAATTAAAAACAACCAGCCAAAAATTATTTATGACGGCTTATACAGTGCTTCAGTGGGTTATTTTGACAAAATTTTAGATAAACACAACATAAAATATGAAGCCTTTAATTTGTTTCATTCATCAGATTTTGGAGGGGGCCTGCCCGAACCGAAAGAAAAATTCATGAAACACAAAAAAGAAGGCTATATTACTGTAGCTAATGACGGTGACGCCGACAGATACGGGGTTATAGATGAAAAAGGAAACTATATAAGCCCAAATATTATTCTTGCAATGCTTTTAAAATACCTTGTATCAAAAGGCAAAAAAGGCTCAATGATTAAAACAGTCGGCATTTCAAATGCTGTTGAGGTAGCTGCAAAAAAATTAAATATTAAAACTATAACCACCCCTGTTGGATTTAAATGGTTATCAGAACAAATGAGAAAAAATGAAACAATACTTGCAGGCGAAGACTCAGGAGGCTTATCCACAGGCGACCATATACCCGAAAAAGACGGTTTATTTGCGAATTTATTAATAATTGAAATGATGGCCAGAGAAAATAAAACTCTAAATCAACTCGTTAAAGAAATAAACGACTTTATAGGCGCAATATTCCACACCGATAGAGTTGACATTATGCTTGATGACGATAAAAAAGTTAAAGAAATACAAGAAAAATTTAAAAATTTTAAAAATATCGCTTCTCTCAAAGTTAAAGACAAACTTGAAACAGATGGCATAAAATTATTTCTAAAAGACGGACTAACATCGCTTTTAATCAGAAAAAGCGGCACAGAACCGCTTTTAAGATTTTATATTGAGTCAGATGAAATTTCAAATATAGATGAAATTAAAAAATTCATAAGTAGCAATATTTAATTTGGAGTTGCCATTTCTTTTAAGAAAATTGTTGCTTTGGCTAAAATAGTTTCTCTTAAAGCTACAGGGTCATTAATTGTAAAGTCCATCTTACTCATAATTTTAGGATCCAAAAGAGGGGTAGGCATGTTATTTTGAACCAATCTGTCAGCGCAATATATAATACCGCAAACAGTGGGCAATGAACTTTGCAAGGGAGAATGATGATATCTTATACAATTTGTCAGAATAACAGGCAATTGCCATTTTTTAGAAATCAATGCACCCAAAACACAGTGATTTGTACCAAATTGCATATCTTCAATCTCAACTAAATCAACATTTCCTTGAGATGCTAAATACCTTACTTTAGAATATTTAAGAGGATTTTTTGAATTTAAAAGCATCTTACCTATATCATGCAAAAATGCAATTACAAAGGCGTCATCAGGGTTAATAACTTTATATTCCTTTGCTAAAATTTCAGCTGCAACTGCACATTTAATGGAATGTTCCCATAATTCCCTGCTTCCTTGTGCTGTCATCATTTGTTTTAGAGCAAGACTCATGATGATATTTTTTGCCTTCATCATGCCAAGCACAACCAAAGCTTTATTAATTGAAGTTATTTGCTGTCTAAAACCGTAAAAAGCAGAATTAACCAAACTTAGGGTTTTGGTTGAAATTGCCTGATCGACTTGCATTATTTTTGCAAGCTCCGCTATACCTGTTGAAGGATTTTTAATAATATTTAAAGCCTTAATCATAACATTAGGCATAGGCGGTATTTCTTTAAATTCCGCAGCCAATTGTTGAGGGTCAAGTTTGTTGGGATTATTGTTCATCATAATTTTATACCTGCAAATGCTTCTTTATACTTAAGAAACTTCCTATAGAACTAAATGCGACTCCAAGAGTTAACACACTAAATAGTACGGTAAATTGTGCCATCGGGTCAATCGAAATCATGAAAAATTCATGCATTTTTATGATATATTTTTGCACAATATCCACAGGAATAATTGCAACCAAAGCCCCTAAAAAGCCATAGATTGCTCCTTGCAGTATTAAAGGTGTTTTGATATACCAGTTCGATACGCCCATCAAGCGCATGATTTCAATCTCTTCTTTTCTGGATTGAATAACTAATTCAATTGTATTATTAATTATTGCTATTGTCAAAATACATACTATAACAACAAATACAAGAGTTGCAGTATTAATAATAGCGTTAATCATTTCAAATTTTTGCACCAAATCTTTTGCATAACTTGTATCATTAATTCCGTCTATTTTCTTTAAATCATTCATGACAGAATTAATATTTTTAGTGTCATCAAGTTTAACATGCAAAGTATCAGGCAAAGGATTATTAATATCAGGAACATCAATTTCTTTTTTTAATTCAGCCCAAGAAGTATCTTTTGAAATATAAGAAACCTTCTTTACATGCTCAAGCTCTCTTACTTTTGCTATTGTTGAATTTATATTAGCATCAGGAGATAAATAAGCACTTACTTCTAAAGCTGAACCCATAGAATTAACAAAAGAATTAACAGCAAGAGTAACCCTAAAGATAGAACCAAAAATAGTTAATATTGCAGCAATTGTTGTAATTATTGCTATATTAACAAGTCCTGTTTGGGCAATTCCTTTGAATGTTTCCATTATAATTCTATACGTTATTCTTATCTCGCTCATCCAGTCTTTTGGAATATGAGATTTAACTCTTTGTTTAAGATTTTGATTTCTGGCTTTTCTAGTCATATGTTCCTGCTTGTATATCTCTGATTACTTGTCCATGATCAAGGGTTATAACTCTTTTTCTAAAATAGTTTACCATTGCTTGGTCATGTGTAGAAACTAAAATCGTAATTCCTCTTTGATTAACCTGCTCTAAAATTTGCATAACTTCAAGAGAATTCTTAGGATCCAAATTACCCGTAGGTTCATCTGCGATTAATAAAGGAGGACCGTTAACAATCGCTCTCGCAATTGAAACCCTTTGCTGCTCACCGCCTGATAACTCGCAAGGTTTTGAACGATATTTATCCTCAAGTCCGACAACCTTGAGAGCTCCCATTACTCTTGATTCTATTTCACGAGATGAAATACCCATTGTACGAATTACATAAGCGATATTATCATATACCGTATGATTTTGAAGCAGTTTATAATCCTGAAAAACAATTCCCATGCATCTTCTCAGACTAGGTATTTTATTTGGCGCAAGATTGCCTATATCAATTCCGGCAACATAAACGCTGCCTCTTGTCGGACGTTCTTCAAGATATAGCATTTTCATTAAGGTTGATTTTCCGGCTCCCGAAGAACCAACCAGAAAAACAAATTCACCGGGCTGTATATGAAGATTAATCCCTCTCAGAGCGTATTTATTTTTATATTGTTTAACTAAATCTCTTATAACTATCATCTTACATCCATAAATTTAATTATTTTCTCGTAAATTTTTGCATCGGTTAAGCCGTAAAATTCCATTAACTGTCTTTGTTCTCCTGATTGTCCAAATGTGTCTTCAGTGCCTATTCTATAAACCTTAGATGGCATATATTTACATAAAGACTCACAAACTGTAGAACCCAAACCACCGATAATGCTATGGTTTTCTACAACAACAACCTTCTTTGTTTTAGCTGCACTTTCTTTAAGTGCCAGATGATGGAACGGTTTTACTACAGGATAATGCAAAACATCGGCTTCAATTCCGACTTCGTGTAATTTTTTTGCAGCATTTAAAACTTCAATCAATGTTTCACCGTTTGAAACAATAGTTAAATCTTTTCCATCTCTTAATTTTACACCTGAAACAGGGTTAAATACATATTCATCAGGGTCAAAAATGGTTTTAAGATTAGTTCTCGGGATTCTTATATACATCGGACCTGAAGTTACAGCAGCATATCTTATAACTTGATTTACTTCTGTACAATCCGCAGGAACAATAACTTTCATATCAGGAATAGAGCGCATATATGAAATATCTTCCAATGCCTGATGCGAAGCACCATCTTCACCAACTGTTATACCGCCATGGGTCGCTACAATTTTAACATTTAATTTGGAATAACAAATTGTATTTCTGATTTGATCAAGACACCTTGCGGTTGCAAACATTGCAAAAGAACTTGCAAATGCAATTTTACCGCCATAAGCAAGACCTGCAGCTGTTCCCATCATGTCTTGTTCTGCTATTCCGCAATTGAAAAACCTTTCAGGAAAAGCCTTTGCAAATTTACAAGTCTGAGTAGAACAGGACAAATCCGCATCAAGCACGACAATATTGGGATTTTTTGTTCCAAGCTCAACAAGTGTATCGCCATAAACATTTCTTGGAGACTTAATTTCATCTGTTTTACTTAGCATAATTCCTCCAAAGCCTTTTGTAATTGTTCATCGTTTGGAGCTTTTCCATGCCAAGAAGCATTGTTTTCCATAAATGACACACCTTTACCTTTGATTGTATTTGCAATAACAGCACAAAGTTTATCTGAATTTTTAACCTCTAATAAAGTATTTTCTAACTGTTCATAATTATGTCCGTCAATTGAATATACTTCATAACCAAAGGCTTTTAATTTTTCATCCAACGGTTCAAGAGTTTTAACATCTTGCACACAACCGTCTATTTGCAAATTATTTTTATCAATTATAACTGCAAGATTTTTTAATTTTTTACTATAAGCGTTCATCAAGCTTTCCCAAACGCTTCCTTCCTGCATTTCGCCATCACCCATTAAAACAAAAACTTTTGAATTAATTTTATCCAATCGAAGAGCTAAAGCTAAACCAACGCCGATTGAGAGCCCTTGACCCAATGAACCTGTTGAAACTTCAACTCCGGGTAATTTTACTCTTGAAGAAGGATGACCTTGTAATTTTGAACCTAAAACCCTAAAACCGCTTAACAAATCAACTGAAAAATATCCGCAATGAGCAAGTGTTGCATATAAAGCAGGGCTTGCATGACCTTTTGATAAAATAAATCTGTCCCTTTTATTAAAATTCGGATCTTTATCCCAATCCAAAGGAACATTCATAATTTTTTTATACAAAACAGCCAAAATATCAACACACGAAAATGCACCGCCGGGATGACCCGATTTTGCATTATGAATCATTTTTAAGATATCTCGTCTTATGGCATTTGTCAAAGTTTTCAAAATATCAGCCCTTCTTTGCTATAGTATCAATTATACACTTTATCAAAAATAATGGCAAAACAGGAAATATCCTTTTAAATCTTTCAGGCTGCAAAATTGTCCTATATAGCCACTCAAGCCCTAGTTTTTGATAGATTTTCGGCGATTCTTTAACAAATCCGGAAAAAACATCAAAAGCACCGCCAATACCAACCATTGTTGCACCTTGTAAATAGTTTTTTAATTTAACAATAAATTCCTCCTGTCTTGGAGAACCAAGCCCAACAAGAACAATGTCGGGAGATTTTTCCTTGATTTCATTAAGAATTTTTTCGTCATCGCTAAAATATCCGTTTCTTGAATACACAATATTAAGATTTGGATACTTTTTCAAAAAATTTTCACAAGTTTTATTAATTACTTCTTCTTTTGCCCCCAAAAAAGCAATTTTGAGATTTTTTTGAGCAGCCTCTTTCACAAGCAGTCTTGCAAAATCAACCCCTCTTACTTGATTTTGATTAATTCCTTGAAATTTTAGCGCAAGCTTCACACCTACGCTATCAATAATATTCATATCGGAATTTTTAACAATATCAAAAAAAGCTTTATTTTTTTGCGCATTCATTATCATTTCAGGATTAATCGTTATTACATGAAAATTTCTTTTTTCACTAAGCGCGCTTCTAACTTTATTTAAAGCTTCATCCGCAGCATATAAATCAATCGGACAATTTAAAACAGTTGCTCTCTTTTCCATAAACTTATACTAACATAAATCTGAAATTTTTGAAAATTTGCAACAATAATTTTATTTATAAAATATTTGTTTTATAATTTTATCAACGGAAATTATAAAGAATAGGAAAAAGTAAATGAAAAAATGTGTAGCGGTTGTTGGCTGCGGTATATGGGGAAAAAATATAGTAAGAAATTTCTACAATCTTGGCGCATTACACAGCGTATGCGACTTAGATAAAGAAAATCTTAAAATGATAAACGAATTATACTCTGATATTGAAACAACAAGCGACTTTGAAGGATTATTAAACAATCCTGAAGTTAAGGCCTTTTGCATTGTAACTCCGAGTCATACACATTTTTCTTTAGTAAGAAAAGCGCTTTTAGCTCATAAACACGTTTATGTTGAAAAACCGATTTCAACATCCAGCAAAGAAGCACTGGAATTAAAAGAACTAGCGCAAAAAATGGATGTAAAGCTGCTTGTAGGACACCTTCTTTTATATCATCCTGCGGTTAACAGGCTTAAAATGCTTATAGCTCAAGGGGTTTTGGGTGAAATAAAATATGCTCAATCAGACAGATTGAATATTAACTACTTTAAAAACGACAGAAGTGTTATGTGGGATTTAGCTCCGCATGATGTTTCAATGATAGCACATGTTACAGGAAAAGCCCCTCTAAAAGTTCTTAATGCGGTAGGTGTTGCAAGCGAATTTGAAAATATTTTCGATATTACCCATCTTACAATCGAATTTGAAGACGGCTTAATAGGACAAGTTTCAGACAGCTGGATACATCCGCAAAAAAGAGTTGCTTTATTGGTAAGAGGTACAAAAGCAACCGCAATATTAGATGACACCTTACAAGAAGGCAAATTAAAAGTATACGATAACAAGAAAAATTCTCAAAAAGATATTGAAGTGTTTGATTATTTAGAAATTGAACCTTTGAAATTAGAATGTCAACATTTTCTAAATTGTATAGAACACAACAAAACACCTCGTTCTGACGGTGAAAACGGATATATGATTGTTAAAATTTTAGAAAGTGCCGAAAATATTATGCTCGGCGCTAAAAAAGAAGAGTTAGACAATCATCAATTTAAAGTTTCTCGCTCAAAATAAAACCTGAATTATTTAATATAATAATAAAGTTTAATTTTGTTAAGAAATGAGCTTTTTCCACACTCCATTGACAAAAGTAAAACATTGCGAAAATGTAAACTTATCACTTTCGGTATTTTCGTATTTTTCTATATATGTACCAGGTTTGCTATCTTGAAACAAAACACCTGCGTTATATTTT
>CALVET010000050.1 GCA_944326675.1 Candidatus Gastranaerophilales bacterium | reverse complement strand
GCTTTGTGGTTAACAGCGATTAATTCCATTGAATTCCAGAATTCGTTAGGTTGAATAGTTGATTTAGTGTTGTCTAGGTTTACAGTTACTTTTGATGAATAAAGTTCTGCTAATTTTTTATCGAAATCTTCAGTAATTTGTAATCTCATCTTTAATATCCTTTTCGTAACTGCTTACATATATATAAAGTATATATAGAATATTAAATTTCAGTTTTTGTTTATTTCTTTACAAAACTTTACAAAAACATCACAGCAATCAAAATACCTTAAAAATAAGTCAATATAATCCTTTGAGGCGTCATCCCAATATTATTTTTTACAAAAATGATTTATTTTTAAATAAACAAAGTCAATTTTTTTATTTTAAAATCATTTATACCCTTGGAAAAAAACAATAAAGGTTTGAGGGAAATGATTGTAAACCATTTTAAAAATTTTAATTATACATTTAAAAAAGAAACAACAATGAAAAATCCAAAAAACGAAATTTGCTTTAAAAATAAACTAAAATCAGATGTGTTTGAAATAAGCGGAAATCAAACAACAGCAAAAGTATTTACTAAAAATATTGACAACAATACCATAAATCAAATAAAAACAATTTGTTCTCATCCTGTGTTTAGAGATCTTCCTATAAGAATTATGCCAGATACCCACTATGGGAAAAATGTTCCGGTAGGCTTTTCTGCGCCAATAGGAAGAAATGGGGAAATAATTCCCAGTTTAATTAGCGGCGACATAGGTTGCGGCATGTTGTGTTGCGAAATAGATACCAATGGTGAAAAAATCGATTTTGACCACTTAGATAAAGTTATTAGAACCTATATAGCAACATCACATCCCAAAATTCCAACAACCAGAAATAATAGTATGAAATCAATTAAAAAAGATTTAGACAACCTTTGTCATTCAAAATTAAATGTTTCAACAGACAAAATGACTTCTGGTCTAGGAACACTTGGCGAAGGAAATCATTTTATTGAAATTGATGAAAATAAAGAAGGAAAAGTTTTCTTAGTTGTACATTCAGGTTCTCGAAATTTTGGTCAAAAAGTATATGCACACCATCACAATATAGCAACACAACAAAATCCATACGAAATACCGGAATTATCTTATTTAACCGGAGATGAAGCAAAAGAATACTTACAAGATATGCGTATTGCACAAAAATATGCTCAACTAAACCGACGCATTATTGCTGATGAAATAATTAAACAAATGGGCTGGAAAGAAATTTCATCATTTGAAAGTGAACACAATTATATTGGAGATGATAATATTATAAGAAAAGGTGCAATAAGCGCAAATTCCGGTCAAAAAGTTATTATCCCGTTAAACATGAGAGATGGCGCCTTGATAGCCATTGGAAAAGGAAATAAGGACTGGAACAATTCAGCTCCACACGGCGCAGGCAGAAAATTATCCAGAGAACAAGCTGCCAAAGAAATTCAATTACAAGATTATGAAAAATCAATGAATGGAATATACACTACTTGTGTTTGTCAAGAAACTTTAGATGAATCTCCCTTTGCCTATAAAAATTCAGATGATATAGAATCAGAGATAACACCAACTGTACAGGTAGTTGATAAAATTACACCAAAATTCAATTTTAAAAACAAAAATTAAATTTTAACCCTTTTCATTTTGCTTTAATTTTTCAGAAAACTCAAGCAATAACTTATTGTATTCACATTCTTTTTCTTTGTCGTCGTTTGTTTGACTTGTTTTTATGTCATTTAGTATTTCAAGAAATTCTTCAGCAGTAAAACTATATTGTTCGGTTTTGAGTGTGCCAAAATCCTCTACACCCATTCTAACAATATTATCTTCATCAATAACAACTACTCCTTGAGAAAATATATAATGTCCGCTATCTTGTAATTTTCTTAAAATAATTCCGAAATCATATTGCGATAATACATCAGTAACTAATCTTTTTTTTTGCATTTCATCATCTTCTTTTTTTGTACTTTTAACAAACTCATCATTTTTTATTGAAGGCAGCACATTATTCTTGCCAAGCCTTTTAAAAGGAATAGCACCTGCTGTTTTTGCAAAATTAATTCTTTCTAACATAATTTACCTCTTGGATTATTCTATTATATCATTTAAATGATAAAAATTACGTGCGTCTAAAGTCAATGCGCTTTCATCTACAGGGAAAAGGGTTGTGGCTGTATTTGGATAACACCAGAAAATTTTCTCGCCAAAATCAGAAATTGTATAAAAATAAGCACATTTACCGTCATAGAAAAAGTTTGCAATTTCATTATTACTCAATTGTTCAAACATTTTATTATATTCAGAATTTTTTACTACAGTTTTATACCCAAGTTTAAAATCTGCTTCTCCGTTTAGTTCGACATATTGTATCATGCTGTCTGTAACTGAACTCTTTTTTAATTGCAACTTGCAATCTTTGCCATCAAGTTTATACGTAAATGTTATATTACCATTTTCATCAACTTCAACATCAGCAGTTACGGTTGAGTTGTCTTTTTGCAATGTAAATTCTACAGTGTCCCCGTTTTTAAGCTTAGTATAATCTTCCAGACAATGTCCTCCAAAAATTTTTCCGTCGTTTAATTGATAAGGAACCAATACATGTTTTTTTACATCTTCTCCTTGTTTTGGCAAGTTTATCTCTGTTATAGTTTCACCGCCAACAGGGTTTATATTAGAATCAATTTTTTGTTCGGTAACTATGCCGGATATCATATCATGTGTGGTTTTAATTCCATTTTCGTAATCATAACTTATTACTTTTACCAATCCATCTGCTTGAGTATATGTCTTTTCTTCAATCAATCTATTTTTTTCATCATATACGCGTGGTTTATATTTTGTATCTATGCGTATATTATTAGAATCAGAAGCACACTTAATTTCTGTTGTTTCTCCGTCAATTAAACAACTTACCTTTGGTCTGTCATTTTCAAGCTTACAGAAGATATTTTTTCCGTTAGCAAGTTTAATCATAATACCATTTTTGATAGGAAATGATTTTGATATATCCAGTTGCTCTACATCTACATATTGGAACATTACATCAAACAACCTGACCGCTTCTTGATATTGAGCTTCATCAAAACATTCTAAATTTGATAAACTATCAAAAATATTTAATATTTTTTGATAGTTAGTATCGTCTAATTTTACAATAGATTCTTTTATATTGGCACTTAAATTATACTTATCAAATTCCTGCATTCTTTTAAAATATTCAGGATTTATATCGGCACTAGTTTTACTAGGAATTTCTAGTGTAGCGTTATCTTGCGAATTTTTGCCCGTATTTACATCATCGTCTTTTATTTCTGTCTTTTGCTCAGCCGATACAACTCCCTCGAGATCTACATCAGTTTTAGAAAAATTGGAATTATCATCCATAAGATATTTTTCCGATAAGTCATTATCTTGTTTACCAGCCATAACATCAGGTATTTCAACTGTTCTTGATTCATCTGAATTTGCCATATCTGCTTGTTTTACACATTGCTCAAGAGCACTATTTTCTTCACTATCTAACTCAATTTCAGCATTCTTTAGCGCTTCAATTTCATCAATGCCATCAAATTGCGTCTTTTGTTCAGTTTGCGGACTGATTTTTGTGGAATATTCTTTAGCTTTTACATTTGCCAAACCGGTTAAAATCGCAATTAATTGATTTTTACCTTCGCCTAAGAACCTATCAATAGACCAATAATCTTCACAATCTATTAATTGACCTGTTGCTATTAAAGATTCACTTTGCGCTATTACATAATCAGCACCAAGCGATAATAAAGTATCTGTCCCTGTTTCTGCAGCTTGCCCTATAACATTTGAAACCACTTTATTAGCTCCCATTTGAAGCACTTTATTTGTAATCGTATCATTTATTCCGCTTGTAATACCGCCTATTTTATAACCTGATACAAACGAAACAGCTTCAACACCTGTTTCTAATGCCAAATCTTTAACTTCATCAGCGGTCAAACCGTCGCTATCGGTTATATTGTCTGCTAAATCTATAACATTATTAACAAACATACCTCCCAAAGATATATATCTACCTGCAGCCATTAATGGCAGACCAACCGCAGCGCCACCCGGAATAATACAAGCAACCGCCCCAGCAACAGTACAGCCAAGACCTGCAACAGATATTGTATTTGATAATTTAGCAGAGAAGTTTTGTTGATCAGCTGAATATTTTTCAACAAGTTCAGAATAAATTTTATCTTCACCTAATACATCAGCTTGAGCAAGATAATAATCTTGCGCTATATTTTCTAAACTCAATCCTGTTTTTTCTTCAATTTTTTCAAAATATTCCGGATCATAATTTGAAGCCACAAGACTTGCTTGGTAGATATTTGACAGCTTTATATAACTATCAATTTTTTCAGTTGAAAATTCACAATTAAAATAATATTGATATGCTTCCTCAAAAGACATATCGCTTTCATTGTTTAATGCCTTTGTCAAACCTTCAACAATCTCTGTTTGCTTTAATAATATTTCTTCCGCATCTTTACTTGATATACCAAGACCAGTCAATTCTTTCAAAGCATCATATCCGTCGGATATAATTCCATTATTATTTTCTTGTTGTTCAAACATTTCCTTCATAGATTGAAGGTTTTTTGTTAGAGTTGTAAGAACATACTGTTGATATTCTTCTTTAGTTTCAAAACAAACATCCTGACTTAAAATTTGTTTAAAATATTCATCGACAGCTATGGTATTTCCATTTTCATCAATTGAAATCAAAGCATCTGATTTAACTTCTGATATATCATCTACATTAATGTTTAAACTTTGATAACTATTATTTTTAACTGAAATATCATCATTACTATCTGCATTTAATTCATTAATTGTTGAATTATATATACTTATTTTAGATTTCTCACTCTTACCATGGACAACAGCATTATTTGCACCTACAATAACGATTTCACCGGTTTGTTTGTCTTCTAAAACTTGAGTGTCTTCATCAATATTTTCAACAGTTATTTTAACACCTGATGATGTTGTAAAAGTATATGTACCTTTTTTCCATAAAAAGCCAAGAGCTCTATCTTCTTTTGCCTCAATTTTAACAAAGTTATCCGAATTTTGAAGTTGGGATAAATCTATATTTTTTGTCGTTTCATTATCAAGAAAATAATTTTCATGCTCAACATCAACATCGGAATTGTTCAATGTTAAATCATTCTCTTTTTTATATACACTTTTGCTTCCACCAATTCCGAGTTCTATATTCATATTTCGCCTTAAAAAACAAACATATACCCAAGTCAACGGCAATTTTTAAGCAAAACATTATACGAATCGATGAAATTTTTACAATTTGTAATAAAGTTCAATTTAATTTAAAAAGCATACAGCTTCTCGAATAAATACCCATTATTTTAGAGTTGATATTACCTTTTTTATCGTCTGGATAACAGATTCACACAAAAAATTATTTTCCAAATAAACCAATTCAATAAAAGCACCTTTATCAAATAAAAAATTTCCATTCGCATCCTTCATATCTAGAAGCTCGTGTATTTTTTAATATTGACCGTCAGCAAAATCAAGAATATTAAAAATTTGATAAGGTAAAAAAGATTACTTCCATTTGTATCACTTATACTTGCAAACTTAAGAAAAGCCTGATATTTTTTATCATCGAACCTTATTACCTTTTCTATTGCCGGCTCATTAAAAACAATTTTTTGTATTTGTCATTTATTCTTTTAACCTCTTTTTCCTCTTTTTTCAGTTTCTTCTTTATTTACCTGTTTGTTCTGATAAAATATTCAAACCTTTAAACTTAATCTCAAAGAAATTTGTCTTATTTTGATTTAAAAGAGCATCTAAACCTAATAATTTTATATCGTCGTCTTGTATAACTTTAGTTGCGACATTAAATTTAGGCAATTTGGGAAATTAGGTTTTATTATTTATTACACCATTTATTTTCATAATGTAATAAAACTATGAGATAAATAAATTTGCCGCAATTTGATTTATTTAAAATATTCCATTCCTAAATATTTTGCAGCTGAACCCAGAACATTTTCAATATATAAAAGCCTGTTGTATTTCATGGTTCTTTCACTACGAGATAAAGAGCCGGTCTTAATAAAACCGGAATTAATCCCGACAGATAAATCAGAAATAAATGTACTTTCTGTTTCACCTGAACGATGAGATATTATTGTTCTATAGTTATTTCTTTTTGCCAAATCAACACATTGAAGAGTTTGAGACAATGTACCTATTTGATTTAACTTAATTAAAATTGAATTAGCAGCATTGTTTTCAATACCGTTTTTCAACAATACAGGATTGGTTGTAAAAAGGTCATCGCCAACTAACATGACTTTTTTATTTAAAATTTGAGTCAATTTTATCCATGATAAAAAATCATCCTGCGCTAAACCGTCTTCAATGGAAATTATAGGATAATCTTCACAAAGATTTATTAAATAATCAATCATTTCTTCGCTTGAAAGAGATTTTTTTTCAAAATTATATTTTCCATCTTTATAAAATTCGCTTGCCGCAACATCAAGAGCTATTTTTATATTGTCGGTTGAATATCCTGCTTCAAATATGGCGTCTAAAAGCACCTCCAGTGCTTCTTTATTATTTTTAAATTCCGGCGCAAATCCGCCTTCATCGCCAACGTTAGTTGATAAATTTTTCTTTTTTAAGATATTTTTTAAAGTATTAAATACTTCAAGAGAAATTCTCATTGCTTCAGAAAAATTTTCAACCCCGTAAGGAACAATCATAAATTCCTGAAAATCAAGTTTATTATTTGCATGGACTCCGCCGTTTAAAATATTTATAAAAGGAACAGGTAAAGTTTGAGCATAAATTCCGCCTAAATACTGAAATAATTCAAGTCCTCTTGCTTTACTTGCAGCCTGACAAACAGCCAAAGAAACCGCTAATACGGCGTTAGCACCAAGATTAGATAAATTTGGAGTATTATCTTTTTCAAGCATAATATTATCAATTTCAAATTGATTAAACGGAGATTGATTAACCAACATCGGCGCAATAATTTTATTTACATTATCTACAGCCCTTAAAACGCTTTTTGAAAACAAAAAATCAGGGTTGTTATCTCTCAACTCCAATGCTTCATTAATTCCGACAGAAGCACCGGAAGGAACTGATTGAATTGCGCTTATTCCGTTATTTAATTCTACACGCGCGCAAACTGTAGGAACTGCGCGAGAATCAATAATTTGCCATGCTTTTATATCTTTAATCAAAATTGCCATAAGATTATCCTATGGCAATTTCAAAATAAATTAATTATACAATTGTCTATTTTTATTTGCCAATTTCTAATGACGCAACAGCCATTGCTTTTGAAATTGTCATTACGCCTAAAGAAGCTTCATAAGCACGCTGTGCTATCGTAGCATCGGCTATATCAACCATAGCATTTGTGTTTGAAGTTCTTATATAGCCGTTTTCATCTGCGTCAGGGTGCCCCGGTTTATATATTTTAGCTCCCGGAGTAGGGTCTTCTACTATACCGTCAAAATTTACCCCGCCAAGGTTAGAAGCTGCCGCACCCATACCCATGGAAGATAATACGGTTGCAAAACTCTGATCTTGATTAGATGAAATAATCGGAATTTTTCTTGTGTAATTTGGGGTATCAATATTTGCTATATTTTTAGCTGCAATTTCAACACGTTTACCATGGACAGCCAAACCCTCACGACCTATTTGAAATGCATTCATTAAACCCATAATCTAATCTCCTTAACCGTTTGCTGAAACATTCATTGCGGTTTTAATTTCTGTTATAGTACTTGACAGTTGACGAACTGCAACATTATAAAGCAAGTAATTTTCCTGCATTAAAGATAATTCATCTTCTGTGCTTATGTTTTCGCTTTGCGATGCTGCGCTTGCAATCGGGGCAGAACCGTATTTATCAATTAATCTCGCCTCAAGGTTAGATGAAATACCATTATTTAAATATTGAGAAAAATCAACATCTTTTCTCTTGTAGCCCTTTGTGTGCATGTTTGCTATATTATCTGACAAACATTCTTGTCTTTGAGCTACTAAATCCAGCATTTTTTGAGGTTTATTTAATAAATTCAGAGGAAGTAATCCCATAATTTTATCCTTTTTTTATTATTCTGTTAAATTTATTGCTTGTTGATACATTTGATCAACCGCTTTCATAAGAGAGGTTGTCGCAAGAATTGAAGCATTAATTCTTGAAACCATATAAACTTCAGATATTACATCTAAATTTGAACGCTCTACGCCATATTGTTTTATACCCTTATGATCCTCTACTAATTTCATAGCGCCTGAATTTTCGGTTGCAATAAATTCATTACCGCCGACATCTTTTAGTGCTTCAGGGTTTTGGAATTGCACAACAGGAATGGTACCTGAATATTCAGGCTCGTCTTGTAATCTTTTATAAGTAAAAACATCGCCGTTTTCCTTAATTTCAATTTTTTCTGCCGTTGAATCAATAATTATTCCGGAACCAACCAAATCGCCTGTTTTAGTGGTCAAATAACCTTCTTTGTTTACGGTAAAAGCGCCATCTCTTGTATATCTGATTTCCCCTTGCGGTGTTGTAACAGGAATATAGCCCGGACATTGAAGCGCAATATCTAAAGGATTATTTGTAATTAAGTATTCACCTGTTCTTGTGTCTGTTCTTTCAACTCCGTGAACAGACCCGTCTGCATCAATAACATCTTCAAATCTAACAGCTTTATAACCGTTAGTTTGAATATTTGCAATATTTTGGGTAGCATAAGCCAATCTGTCAAATTCAACAGTTAAATTAACGGACGCTTTTCTTACCATGCCTTGTAAATTATAAGCCATTTATTACCCTTCTTATACTTGTCCCAATCTTGAAATAGCAGTTGATAATTTAGAATTTTGCAATCTGAACATTTGTCTGTTTGCTTCAAAACTTCTTTTATAGTTTGCCATTTCAATATATTCTTTTTCCAATGAAACGTTTGATGCTTCAACATAGCCCTGACGTACACAATTGGAGTTAACTCTTTCTCCGTCAGCTGAAACGATGCCTATCGTTCCTGCAGTTAATAAACCTCTTTTTTCATTATCAAAAACGGCCACCTTGCCATCAAGACCTATTGAAATTTTACTAATATCATCAGGCACACAAGGCAAAACTATCGGATATCCTGTTGAGGATAAGACCTTTTGATTATTTTGAGTTAATAATTCACCTTGTTTATTAATTTGAAATCTGCCGTCACGAGTCAATTCCACACTTCCGTCAGAATTTAAAACCTGAAAATATCCTTTATCGGACAATGCCAAATCCAAAGGTCTTTGAGTCATAACGAGTCTTCCCGCTTGTGTATCAACACTGTGAGAAAGTGCATTTGTTCCAATGTATTCAGCAAAAGAAGAAATTACTGCTTCTTTTCTTTGATATCCTATTTTATCAAACCCGACAACATTCTCGCCAAAAATGCCCATGATGTCCATTTCCATTTGCATGGCATTTATAGACTGAGCAATACCCGAAGCGTCAAAATTTATTCCTGCTGCCAGTTTCATTTTATACTCCTTTTTTCATGGATAATCGACCTTTTAATTTAAAAATTCATAGGAAATAACAAAAATACACTATATATATTAGAGATAATATTTTTTTTATCAAAGTCAACACCATTTTATTGAATAATGTTAAAAAATAAAATATAATAAAGTTTATGGAAGAAAATAAAGAAAAAATTGAATTAATTAAAAAATCATTTGAATTAAAGAATTTAAAAAAATACAAAGAAGCGCTTGCGCTTTTATATAAAGCGCTTGAATACGACAATATAAATCAAGATAATGTTGAATTATTATCACAAATCGGTGACTTGTATATTCAACTCAAAAACTACGATAGAGCTCTTGATGAATTCCAAAAAGCTCTTGCAATAAACAAACGTCACCAATACAGCATACAAAAATGCTATGACATATACTATGAAACAAATAAATTCAATAAAGCGCTTAGTATAGCTCAAAAAATGTGCGAAGAAAACAAAACACCGCAAAGCTATTACAACTATTTTAAAGTGTTAATCAAAACCGATAAAGCCCAAGACGCTATTGAAATATTTAACTCTTTGCCTGATGAAATAAAATTGGACGCCGATATTTTATATTTAATTTCAACTATATCTAATGGCGCAAAGAAAAAGCTGCTTTTAGAAAGAGTTCTTTCAATAAACCCTTACTACACCAAAGCAAATTTAGATTTAGCTGCAATTGAATATGAAAACGGAAATTATTCAAAAGTTATTCAATATTGTTTAAATATAGAACAAGATGAACCAATGGCGCTTTATTATCTTGGTTTAACAGAAAGCAAAAATAAAAACTACACAAAAGCTATTGATTTATTTACAAATGCAATCAAAATCGACAACGATAACCATAATTTTTACTTTGACCTTGCAAAAGCATACTGTGACATTGCTTGGTTTGATGAAGCCCTTTGTGCGCTTAAAAAATCAATAAATTTAGACTTGGCAAGAAACACAACAAACAATTTAGATGAAAAATATTTTTTGGCAGGCTGGATTTTAATTAAACAAAATAAACTGCAAAAAGCTCTTTTAAATCTTAATTCTGTAGATAAAAATTCCAAAATGTATGAAAATGCGCAAATTTTAATTCAAATTATAAATTTAAAATCCATGAATTTATCATTAGCCAAAAAACGTCTTGAAGAATATTATGAAAAAGAAAAAGATAACACAATTCTTCTGGATACATTGGCAAATGTTTACAAGGAGCTAAAGCTAAACAAACAAGCGATTAAATTATATTCTGACGCCCTCAAAATAAATCCTAATTCAATTTATTACACTCTTGAAATAATAGATTTATTAATTGATGAAAAAGAATATGATAAAGCCCTTGAAATGATTGAAAAATTCAGCGAAAAATATCAAAATTGCGCAAATATATATAACTCATTGGCAAGAATATATTACAGATTGCACGATTTAAACAAAGCTCTTGAATCAATTAACAGATATATTGAGCTTGATAATAACAACGCTGAAGCATTCTATTTCAGAGGATTAATACTAAATGATTTAAGCCACTTTGAAGATGCGAGAAATTCAATCTACAATGCAATAAAACTAAATCCAAATATTGCAAAATACTATAGTCAAATGGCAAGAAGCTATCAAAATCTCAATGAATACAAAAACGCATTGTTATATTCTAAAGAAGCAATAGAAATTGACCCTAACGAAATAAACTACAAAAAACAAGCGTACGAAATCTCCCTTTTAATTGGTGATAAAAATCAAATTGAAATGTATAAAAACCAACTCGAAAGAAGCGAGAAGATTTTAAAAATGGCAAGATAAGATAAAAAAAGGGAGGTTATCAAAACCCCCATTTCCCCATTAAAAAATCTTTTTAATACGTCTTTTTTATTTAACTTTAATAATATTTTAAACTAAAAAAACACTGTTTTGCAAATTACTTAACTATATTATTATTCTACACTTGTAATATTGGCTAAACATCCTATGAATAAAGGATTTTAGGCATTTAAAAAAAGTTTACAATCTTAATAATAAACTGAAATTTTTTATAAAAATTGAATAAAATAATTAAATAATTATAAAAAAGTCATGACAAATTTTAACCCTATCAATAACAATTTTAATATTTATCAAAATTTTGCAAGCCAAAAAGCAAACATTGTGCAAGATAATCAAAATCAAGCAATTAATCAATATGCACAAAATCAATCTATGGCTCAATTTCAACAACAACAGACACAAATTAACCCTAATTTGCTTATAAATTATGAAGCAGTCAAAATGACAAACGAACAAATCCTAAAATATCTTTTGAGCATGCTTGAATTGCCATCTTCAATAGATAAATTTATCAATGAACTAAATAACCCCAAAAGTCAAGATAAAACAATTAAATTACTTGTCGAAAACCTTTTAAGCACAAAAGCGCTCAATGAATTTCTAAATCAAAATTCAACAAATGCAATAAACAAACTCTTAAATGTTATATCGACAACTCTAAAACAAGGCAGAGAGGATATATCACAATTAAAAGACATTTTAAATATCCTTACATCCATTCAACAATCAAGCACAATTAACACTAATACTCTAAAAGAATTTTTGCTTTTATATATTCCGCTTGACATTCCGGTTTTTGATAAACAAAGTGAATTAAAAAATCTTGACGAAGAAAAAACAAAAGCAATAAATACTTCAACTCTATCAATAATGCTTGAAACAATCAGTTTTTCAAACATGCTGTGCTTAATAAATGCAAGTGAAAATCAATTATTCTTAGATATATATTCAAGAGAATATTTTCCTTATGAAAAATTCGATAAAATTATAAAACTGCTTGCTCAAAATAGCAATGTCAACTTATCGACAAATTTTAAAATAACAAAATCGGAAAACAAAGAAAGCACTATTCAAAATTTCAAAGTAAATTCAAAAGGAAATATTCCCCTCAATGTTTTATTAATTGCACAAATGTCAATAAAGACTATTTTTAAATTAGATAAAGACTACTGTTATGCTACTTAATTTTTTTCAAGCTTGAAATAAAGTTATTGTGCTCTACATCACCTTCAACCTGAGTTAAAAACACTTCGCTTTCTTTTCTTCCAACAGCAATCGGAGGTAAATCAACCAATTCTGAAGCATAATAATTTGCATCATTTCTAGTATTCATTTTAACCTTGTTAGCTAATCTGTTTAAGGATAAATTTCTTAAAAATCCGAACATTGATTTTTTATCTGAGGAAAATCTTGTGTAAATTCTTAATGATGCATCATGACGTTCCATGTCAAATCTGCCCCTAATCAAAGCAGACAAAGTATCAGAATATGATTTAATATTCATCATGGTTACAACATTATCTTTTAAAAGCAATAAACCTGTAATTTTATTAAATTTACCTTCGGGAATAGAAACTATATCCATAATGGTGCCTGGGCTAATCATTACAATCGGATTTCTAAACACTGACGCAATTTTTAAAACATATTCAACTAAACCAATTTTTCCAATTGTTCCGTCATTTACGATAAATTGAATTTTGCCGTTTAATTTTAAGGATTTATCAGTGTTTAAATCAATCAATCCTGAGGCTTTTCCTGTGATTTCTTTATCAAGATTCAATAAAACTTTTGCCATTAAATTTGAATCAACATCTTTTACGCCAAGCTTAATTGAATATAATAAATTAACCAAATCGCAATTAACCGCCAATGAAGAAATACCATCTGCAATATCAAACCTGTTTGATTTAATATTTAAAATTCCTTTTTCATCCAAAGTTAAATTTGCTTTAACATTTGAGAATGTAAGTTCTTTATAATTACCGTTTTTAACAATGAAATTTGCATCTTTAATTCTGATTAAATTAGTATCAAACATGTAATTATCATCAGCAATTTCATCAGGATTATCGGATTTAATCTCCTGAGGTTCAGGAGCTTGAGATTTATTTCCATTATTAAATGAAGCCATAACACGCTCAATATTTAACTTATCCAACTCAAGAACCAAGTTGTTTATTGTATAAGGAGCCTTTAGTTCATTTTTTATCTTACCGCTAAACACATAAGGAATTCTTTTAAAAACACCTTGCGCATTTACAATTATATTCTCATGGTCAGTTTTTAAAGTTGCGCTTTTTAGCCACATTCTTTGATAAGGCAAGAAAGTTTTATTGATTTGCATGTCAGCATCCAAATATGGGATATTGTTTTTAAATGCAACATGCATGCTTCCTTTCATTGTTCCTCTTTTGAATGTTTTTTGCTTTGTAAAAATATTCAAAAATTCACAAGGCATTTCTCTGCCAAAAGCGAAACCGAGATTATCAATTTTACCGTCTAATGACATTTTACCGTCTAATACAACAATCGGTTTTATTTTAACACCTCTTTTAATATCAGAAGCAATGTAGTAATTAATATTTCTTATTTCAAGATTATTATTTTCAATATGAAAATCGCCTTTTACTGCTCTATCATAATCAGATAATGCTGATTTTGTTTCTTTTAAGCCAAAATTGACTTTTTTAGGGATTTTTGCAAGCCAAGTAATATCCATGATATTGTTTTTAGATTTATATACAATCGCTGTTCTAAAAGGCTTGGATGAATATAAAACAGTATTGTTTATTAGTTTTGCCAAATAATCCTTAAAAAATTCATTCGTTACAACAGTATCAACTATTAAATCAGAATCAAATGTTTTATAGTAATCTTTTATATTTCCGAAAATTTTAACGGTATTACTTTTGCTTTTTCCGTAATGACCAATTAAATCCTTAAATTCAATTTTATCTTTATGTATAACAATTTTACCTTTATGAATATTTAAAGGAAGCTTTGCCAAATCTTTAACAGAAACTTTAGCGTCAGTAATATTAATAAAACCGGATAAAACAGCATTATTCATATTAATATCAAAAGAAACATACCCCGATGGGTCAATTATCGGAGAAAGCAATTTTTCGCCATCCGAAATAACAACATCAGAATTGATTATACTGAATATATCTTTTAAGAAAAATCTCTTAGATTTAGCATTCAAATTAAGAGCCAAATTATCCAAATTAAAATCAGAATTAACCAACAAATCCGATTTATTTAACAATACTTTTAAATCATCGGTCTTGATTTTATCCGAATAGATTTTTACTTCGTTTGTAGATGAACTTATTATATGGAGATAATTCTTGTTATTTTTATATACATCAACAGACAAATTAAAAACAAGATTTTTGCACCCGTCATTTTCTTCTATTGAAATATCTCTTGAATAAACATCAAGCAGAGCTTTGTTTTGTATATAAGAAATTTCAAGCTCGTTTAGTTTTATTTCGGAATTATAAATGTTTAGTCTAAAATCAGAAGGCTTTTGAGTTTCTTTTTGCTCAAATGCCGGCAAATTTTTAATTAATTTATCTGCCATTACGATTAAAGAATCAGCTTTTAAATAGTTTAATTTTATTTCTTTTTGAAAAATTTTATTATACGAAATTGAAGTAGAAAAATTTTCTAAGCTGACTAAAATATCATTATTTTTTGTTAATAAAAAATTATCCACACCACACTCAATTACAGGGCTTGGGCTGGTTTTTATTTTTGGATTTTCAATAATTAACTCCATTTTTAAAATATCATGGGTTAATTTTTGAATTGATTTAATTACGGGTTTAGAAACAAGTATTTGCGGTAAAACATATAAATAAAAAGCCATTAAAAAAGCAATTAAAGCCACTATAATACTTGAAAATATTAATATAAATTTTTTACTAAAAATTAATTTTCGCATACCAAATAATTATACCATAACCAATTTGTGATATAGTATAAATATGAAAAAAATATTAATCATAATATCTTTAATTTTATTTTCATCCTTCGCATTTGCTATTGATTCAACTCAAACATACAGCGAAGAAAATAAATTCGGACTTATAAGAAATAACGAAAAAATAACAGAAGCAAAATACAACAAACTAATCAGACTTAAAGACAGTTCCTGGTTATTTTTATACAAAAACAAGTTTGGAATAATGGACAACGACGGAAATATTCTGGTTGAACCAAAATTCACTCAAGCCCAAAGGTACGCAGGAAGATTTGCAAAGCTGGGCTCAAAAGGTCTTTATTGTTTATTTGACGAAAATGCAAATTTAATAATTCCTCAGGAATACAGTGCAATTGAAATACTTTACGGAAAAATGTTTTTGGTTGAAAAACACTACAAATACGGGCTGATTAGTTTTGATGGAGACATCATACTTGCACCTATTGCAGATGATATCTATATGCCAAAACCAAACATATTAAAAATATCATACGATGGCGTATGGCACGAAATTGAACAAAAATCAAAAGATACAATTGAACTCCCGAAAGACATAGCAGCAATAAGCCAAGATAGCGAAAACTTCACCGTAAAACAAATCATCGATCAGCCGATAACAAGTGCCGGATATGGAGTTGTCAGCGCAGGCGATTATTTAATAAAAGTTATTTCATCCATTTCGCCCGCCTATGAACAAACTATAGATGAATTAATCTTAAACCACGGAGCAGATACAGCAACTATCTTAATTAAATCATCCTGGCTTGTTAAATTTCCGTTTGTATACGGAAAAAACTACTTTAAAAATTTGACAGCACCAAACAACGGACCTTTGGCAGATGTAAAGGCTAATTTAAAAAACAAAATGAACAATTAATTATTTATTAGCTTCAAATTTTTTAAATATAGCACGAACTTTTGGATTGTCTATTGCATCTATACCTTGAGACTTATATAGTTCAATATACTCAGATGCCTTTTGATGAGCAGCTTTATATTCATCTGTTCCTGCAGCATTCCAATAACGCTGTCTGTATTTTGCCAAAACCACTTGCTCTTTAGCAGGCAAATCTTCTTCAGGAATATCCTTTGCTATAATCGAAGATACATAGCCGTCATTTTTAGCAAAATCAGAAGCAATATGTCTTGTCATAGGACATAGGGCCCAAACTATCTGCATTCTTAGGGCGTATTTTGGCGAATTTAATTGCAAAAGTTTTTGTTTATTCGCTCTTAATAGCTCTTTACGCTGAGATTGTATAAGCATATTTTCAAAAGTTTTTTTATCAACAAAATCTTTTGTTTTTTTATCTGATAAATTTACTAAAACATTTTTTGAATCTTGCGGGAAGATGTATTCACCTATTATTTGTAATTCATCATTTTTAATTGCTTCATCCAAATCGGTTTTTCTCATATCCAAACTTTTTGCTAAAGCTGAAGTCGAAACAATATTAGGATTAGAATTTCTCATTATTGAAAGAATATATTCTGATTCTGAAAATGGCGTAATATCAACCATTGCTCTTATTTTTTGCCCTTGAGGAGTTTGCACTTTTTCATATATACCCGGCAATTTTTTAGTTCTTAATAATTCTGCCAAATGAACAGCACTTGAATAACCAAGCTTACCAAGATAAGTTACAGGTACATACAGAGGAGTTCTATCTCCGTTTGTTCTTTCTTCTTTATAATATTTTTCAGATGGAACAGGATTTAATTTTTTGTGTTCATTAAGCACGGCTAAATTATTTTCATCACTTAAATCGAAAATGTATGAATCCAAACTTTCGCCGTTTTTATATTCCGCTTCCAATGGTTTCAAACGATTTTCCTGTAACAGTTGAACCAATTTGCCATGAGACATATTATATTTAAATTCCAACTCACGAGAATCAATTGCATTTTCCAATTTTTCTCTAAGAAAATTGATAAATTCAACATTTTTTTCTGCTTCCAAATCAATATAAGCACTTGATAATGGTGTTCTTGGAATTAAATCATAATCAAATTTATCATGATAAAGCCATTTTACAACAGGCAAATACGAATTCAACCCGATGTTTTTTGCTAAAGCAGCAGGCGTGTTTATGGTAGGATTTTCACTTGCCATCTGCTCTCTTACTTTTTTTGAAATATCAGGATTATACAAAAAAGCCATTTTAGGATTTGATTGCATTCTTGCTTCATACATCTTTAAATCGCTTTGGCGATTTTTAGCTTTTACATCGACCATAGATGAACCGAAGCTCACGCTATCACTTTTTAATAAAGATGGCAAAGTAAAAAATTGATTTTTGTTTGACGTTCTGTTTTCAACAGGAAACTTTTGTAAATTAAAATTTATTCTCATAACAATAAAAATAAAACAAATGAAGATAAAAAATTGCCAAATAAAAATGGATAGTTAAAAAACTATCCATTTTTATTAAAAAATTAAAATTAGAATTGCAAACCTGCTTCTCTTGCAGCATCTGCTAATGCAGCAACTCTACCATGGAACAAGAAGCCGCCTCTATCAAATACTACGCCTTCAATTCCTTTAGCAAGTGCTTTTTTAGCAACATCAGCACCAACAGCTTTTGCAGCTTCGATGTTTCCGCCGTGTTTTAAGCCAAGTTCTTTTACTTTTGATGAAGATGAACAAATTGTAACACCTTTTACATCATCAATAACTTGAGCATAAATATGCTTAGTAGAACGATACACTGCTAAACGCGGCCATTGAGCATCGCCTGAAATTTTAAGACGAACTCTTTGGTGTCTTTTTCTTGTTTGTGCTTTTCTGTTTACTGTTTTAATCATTTTATTTTCCTTTCACCAAAACCGAGTCCCAAAGAAAAAGGTCGGTTTATATTGGCAATTAACTATTTACTATTTTTTACCTGCTTTACCAACTTTTCTTGCGATATATTCGCCTTCATATTTAACACCCTTACCTTTATATACTTCAGGCGGACGTTTAGAACGAATTAAAGCAGCAATATCACCAACCATTTGTTTATTTGAACCTGAAACGGTGATTTTTGTATTTGCTTCAACAGAAATTGTAATGCCTTGTGGAGGTTCAATAATAACAGGATGTGAATAACCTAATGAAAGATTAATTGCACTACCTTGCATAGCAGCACGATAACCTACACCAACAATTTCCAATTTTTTTTCAAAAGGTGTTTTAACACCGGTAATTGCGTTTGAAATAAGTGTTCTAAATAAGCCATGTAAGCTTCTGGATTTTCTATCTTCTGCTTTTCTGTTTACAACAACTTCTTTATCATTGATTACAACTTCAATTTCAGAAGGGATTTCAACACTTTCTGTACCTTTTGGTCCTTTTGCCGTAAGTGTTGAACCGTCTAATTTAACTTCAACTCCATCAGGAATTGCGATTGGTAATTTACCGATTCTTGACATTTTTTTCTCCTTTTGCTTTTTAGCGGGAACGCATCGTATTATACGATTTAACCCTATTGTAACTTATATTTTATTTTGTGATTTTGAGCTACTTATCAAAACTCATCGTTTTGACATCACGCTCTCACATCCTTTTGCTTTCTTGTTCTCGCCCACTCCGTCGGAGTATGGCTCGAACTGCGAAAGTTTTGCTCCTGAGGGACTTTGTCCCACGTCGCTTGAGTCCAGTGTCGAGCTGTCTGTCAAAACTCATCGTTTTGACATCACGCTCTCACATCCTTTTGCTTTCTTGTTCTCGCCCACTCCGTCGGAGTATGGCTCGAACTGCGAAAGTTTACTTCACACACTTGTGCCTTTCTCGTTTTCATTGGGCGCGTCGCGCCACAATTCAAACTTCAAAAGGTCTTTTGCCCTCGTCTTCGTTCGTTAAGTCCAGTCGGACTAAACTCACTCGACTCTTAGTACGGTATCCGCTCTGTCCGCCAGACCTCAACGGTCTGCCGTCACGAGCTTCACACACTTTCGCCCTCGTCTTCGTTCGTTAAGTCCAGTCGGACTAAACTCACTCGACTCGGGATTACCATACGTAGCAAAGAACTTCGCCGCCGAGTTTATTAGCTTTAGCAACTTTTTCTGTCATTAAACCTTTTGATGTTGAAATAACAGCAATACCCATTCCGTCAAAAACTCTGGGCATATTTTTTGCTTTTGAATAAACTCTTAAACCGGGTTTAGAAATTCTTTGTAAACCTGTTATAACGCCGTGACCATTATTATATTTAAGAGTTACAACGATATTTTTAAAACCGTCTTTTTCTTCAACTACATAACCTTCAACATAACCTTCTTCTTTAAGAACTTTAATTAATTGTTCTTTAAGGTTAGATGCAGGCATTGATACTGTTTCATGTTTAACCATATTAGCATTTCTAATACGCGTTAAAGCATCAGCGATGGGATCATTGATTGTCATAATTTTTCCTTTCTACTTGCAAGAACAAGTCTTGTAGTTTAGTGTAAGCTTAATTATAATATTTTAAACATAAATTAAATGCAAATTAATATTAATTTTTATTAATTTGCAATACAAAAGAACATATCCATTTGGGATATGTTCTTTTTACTTTTTTGTTACTACCAAGAAGCTTTGGTAACACCCGGCAATAAACCTTGGTGAGCCATCTTTCTTAAGCAGATTCTGCATATACCGAAATCACGATGGAATCCGTGAGGTCTTCCGCAGATTGAACAACGATTGTGAAGTCTTACTCTTGGGTATTTGCCCTTAGCAGCTAAAGCTTCACGTTTGTGTTCTTTGTCTATCATTGCTTTTTTAGCCATAATCTAAAATTATCTCCTATATTTATTATTTATTTTTAAAAGGCATACCTAAGTGTCTTAACAAACTTCTTGCTTCATCATCAGTTCTT
>CALVET010000049.1 GCA_944326675.1 Candidatus Gastranaerophilales bacterium | reverse complement strand
TATCCTTTATGGTCAATAAATTCATTACATCCAGTTTCGCGGGGTACGAAGATGTGCATTTTAAAATTGATACATTGTAATTCCCAACGCTATAGCAGGCATCAATTGCTTCTTTAATTTCTTCCTGAGTACAAATACCGGTGGAGATAATCACTGGTTTCATTTTCGAAGCACAATATTTTATAAACGGGATATCTACGGCTTCAAAAGAAGCAATTTTATATATGGGGCAATTATGCTCTTCAAGAAAATCCACGGCGGTTTTGTCAAACGGTGTTGAGAAAAAATCGACATCCACTTCTTTTGCAACTTGTTTTAGTGTTTCGTACCATTCCCAAGGTGTTTGTGCCATTTTGTATAAGTCGTAGGAGTTTATACCTTTCCAAGGTGAAGTATCCGGAGCCATAAATATATCGCTTCGACAATCTATGGTCATAGTGTCAGCTGTATATGTTTGTATTTTAACAGCATCAGCACCTGCCTTTTTAGCTTGTCTTACAATCTCTATGGCGTTATCCAACGAGCCGCAGTGATTTGCAGACATTTCTGCAATAATATATACTTTTTCTTTATTTATCATATTGAACCTTTTATGTAGTAGTCAATATCTTCGCTTCTTGGTATGCAAACGTAGTAAAATCCTTTTGCATCCGCCAAGCATTTTGTTTCATTGTTATTATATTTGCTGACTTCGTCATGCACAATCTTATCCGGAAATTCACTTTTTAATTTGGTATAAAAATCGTATTCTTTTTGAGTGAATATCATTTTAACAAGTGCGTAATTATTGTTTTTGCATATAATTTGAGGTTTAATTCCAAGTGAAGCGTCTAACAATAGCTTGTTAAAATTAACTCCTAGAGCGTATTTTACAAGAACATCTCTCCAGCCACCCATTCTTGATGCAATCTCTATTATTTTAAACCCTTGAGAAGTTTTCTTTACTTCTATATGGCAACAGCCAAATTTAATTTCAAAGGCATTGAGAACTTTATATATAAAGCGTTCAAGCTCTTTGGAATCAGCAGGGTTAAGTCTTGCGGGGATCATTTGTTGGTTTTCTATGAAATTTTCAGAACCATCCAAATATTCTTCAGTAAAGGCAACGATTTGGTGTTCACCATTACACGAGATTGTTTCTATACTGTACTGCTCACCTGTTAAAACCTCTTCAAATAATATATTTTTACTTATTGATTCACTGTAAGCCAAATCAATAGCAGGTTTGAGCTGTGAGTTATTTTTTACCAGAGTCACCCCCCTTCCTGCCGAACGGTCGGCAGGCTTAATGACAACCGGAAGAGAAATATCGTCGGTGTTGATTTCCTCTGAAATGTTAAACCTTAAATATTTTGCGTTTGCTATATCATGCTTTGCAAAAATATCCTTCATTCTTGATTTATCTGTTGTATTTAAAGCTGTTTCGTAAGAGTTATTTTTTAATCCCAGCCTTTCACCTACCCAACAGGCACTTATGTTTCCAACTTCGCAAGCAACTGTTTGTACTGCAACCGGATTGTATTTTTTTGCTATTTTTAATATTTCCTCTTTTTTATCTATGCTTATGCAATGAAAGTAGTCTGCAATCTTTGCACATCTACACTCAGGATTGTAATCAAATACATGGACAATAAAGCCTGCTTCTTTGACTTCTTGTACAAAATTGTATTGCAGTGTGCTGCCGGCTATTATGAAATAATGTTTATCATTCATACAAAACTACTTTCTCGTTATTTTGGCATAAGACTATATTGCCATTATTCGTGTAAAGTTCTTCATGGTAAAAATCGCAATTTGAGTATGTTTTTCCGTTTATTTTTATTTTGTGATAACAGGATTGAGATTTGAAAATGGAAAAAATTTCCGCACTTGTATAGTCTTTGGAATTTATATCATTAAATTTTTCGCTCAATCTCTCGTTATACTTGCCTCTTGTAAGTTCGGTAAAATTCCCCTTAAAATAGTTGTCCAAGGAGTTTTCTATTAAATTTTTTTCTATTAAATTATCAACTTTATTTATTACGTCTACCTCGGTATCGTTAATATCTCTTAGAATTTTTTCTTCGTAAACCAATTTTCCTTGATCTATCTCTTCGTTTATTAAGTGGACCGAGGTGTAAAAATATTTATCATTATTTATAAAAGACCAGCCAATGGGATGCCTACCTCTGTTGTCCGGTAGTTTTCCCGTGTGAATATTTAAAATGCCATATTCAAAATTTTCAATATGCTTTTGTTTAAAAAATAATCCAATCCCAAACGAAATACCAAATGTATTTTTGGCAAATTTTGGCAATATTTCATCTAGTTCTTTAATTGATTTTATTGGATATATTGGAATATTTCTAAGTCTGCAAAAATTATATATATTTTGGTTAAAGTGTCTTTTTTCAAGAATTACACATTTTAAATTGCCAAGATAATATAGTTTTTGTGCAAGTTTATAATTTGAGCTAAATAAGTAAAAATTAAGGTTTTTCATTCTCTAGAGTCCTAATGCTTAATACATCCTCAATAAAATCTTCTAAGTTTTCTTTGCTATTTTTATTTGTTTCAATTGACAAACATTTGTCTTTACCAATTATACCCAGTATTCTCTTTATATCAAAATTCCCTTGACCAAAATGCAGATGTTTGTCAATCTCTGAATCAATTTCCCCGTCTGACAGGTGATACATTTTTGGATTTAATTTATTAAATTCTCTAACATATAAATAGGGTTCAATATTCATTGAGTTTGCAGAGCATATACAGTGTCCTATATCAAGGCAAA
>CALVET010000048.1 GCA_944326675.1 Candidatus Gastranaerophilales bacterium | reverse complement strand
TTGTTGTTGGAGTTGTTGTATTTTGGGTTGCTTCTGTATCAGATAATTGAGTTGGTTTTACTGTTGGATTAGTATATTCTGATTGGCTTGTTTGAGGTGTTGTGGTTTCATAAGTTTTAGGAGCTTCAGAATTAGCCAATTTACCTCCAAAAAATCCAAATATTGCACTTAGCGCAATCATAAAGGCATTTTTAGCACTTTCTGCAACATTCTTTTTTGTTATATATTTTCCTGTAAAACTTACAGTATCTGCGCCAGCATTAATTCTTGGGGTTTTATTATATTTTTTTTGATAATTGTTATTAAATCTTAACTGTGACGCCTTATCGACTTTCATAAAAACGCTCCTATATCAATTTATTACTGCTTTTAAGTTAATACAGCTAAATAATAATATTTGCCATATCATGAAAATATTTTTAGTATTTGTTACATTTCTTAATTTATAATTCGTAAAATATCATCCTTGGCAACTCGTTTTTATTATATCAAAAACCTTTCCTAAAACAAATTTTTAAATTTTTCTTGAATTTTTATATACTCTTGGCGTATGGGTATTTTGGCTTGTTTTAGGAAAATATTATTACAAAATATTAAGAAAAATATTTTAAAATGTTACCTTTATAGAACTTGTGGAATTTAGAGAATAGATAAAAGGCATATTAGCCATAATGCTATATCTGCAAGTAATTTAAAAGTAAAGGTGGTAAAAAATGGGATTATCAGCAAGTCAAGGCAGATTGCTCCTATTAACGGCAAAAAAGAGCGACTTGGAGTACCGAGCTCAACAAATTGCAATGTTGAGAGCAATTTTGTGTCAAGAACAAGAAGCGGCAAGTAGAGAATATGAAGATGCTACTTCAAACAGGGTAATGAGTATTACTTTGGCATCAAATGCCGCAGGTAGTACAACAAATATTCCTAATGACAAAATTACAGAAAACTTAACTTATAGGGCATTAGTAAGCGGTACTGTTGCAAATGGTCCTGGTGCTACAATAGCAGGTATTCAAGCCTCTAAAGGTGCACGTACTGAAGATTATGAATATACAAGTACTAAGTTTTATCGTTTAATGAGTGCTGATGGTGCCATTGTTGTTTCTGATGTCGGTGAAATTCCAACAGCAACAGAAAGTGTAACAAAAACTGATGCAACTAAACTAAAAGGCGAGCAATTTGGTGAAAATGCATATCAGATAACAAATACAGCAAGTGACGGTTCAGAAGTTGTATCTTATGGTGTATTAGCTCCTGATGGCAGTGATTTAAGGAATTTAATTGATGATAACAATAAAACTGCATCAATTAAAATTGATATTGAAAATGGCGTAGTTGAATATGAAGATGAGGATGGCACCTTTAAATATTATGACATTGCAACAGGTGCTGATATAACAGGTATTCAAGATGAAACTAAAACATATACATTTGTTGATGGTGCAACTTTGTATAGCTCTTTTGCTGATATTCCTAAGAGTGTTACAAGTTCAGTGAATAAAGAAGGCAATTATGTTGAAGGCCCCGGTCCTGATGGTGTTGCAACATTAAAGAATTCAAAAGGTGTACCAATTCAAAGATATATTGTTGACCCTGCGCTAAAAGATGGCTATTTTGATAGCGAAAGCGGTATTAGTGATATCAACTATTTGCAAGAATGTTTAAGAAACGGTAAATATTTAATTCAAAAACTAGATCAAAACGAAAATCTTGAATCCGGTTGGAGATGGTCAGATATTTCTTGGGATACCGCTTCAAATATTACCGATAGTTATTATACAGACGATGATGCAACAGCAAAAGCAAAATATGATAGAATTCAATCTCAAATTCAAGCACAAGATAAAAAATTAGAACTTGAATTGGATAATATCGAAACACAAAGAAGTGCTGTTACAACTGAAATAGAATCAGTACAAAAAGTAATTGATGAAAATATCGAAGGCTCATTCAATGCTTTTGGCTAAAAAATTTAACTTATAACCCACATTCCGCTTAACTTAAATTACTTAAAGCAAGCATAGATATGCTTGCTTTTTTTTAATTCTTTGGAATTTTAAAACCAAAAATAGTTATATTTTCAGGGGTGCTTTTTGCTATCATTGATCCTTGGTGAGCTTGTATTATTTCTCTTGAAAGATACAAGCCAAGACCTACGCCGTTTTTGTTATATAAAGAAGGGTGTGTTTTATGTTTTTCAAAAACTTCTTTTAATATTTGTGGTTCGATATATAAGCTGTTATTTTTAATTTCAAATAAAAAATCACCGTTTAAAGTAGAAGTTCTTATTTTTATTGTTGAATTTTTAAACGCATAGTTAACTGCATTAGAAAGCAGTATTTCTATAACTTTTTTTATTTGTGCTTTATCTGCATTAACTATTATTTCGTTTTCACAATCAAAAATTATATCTAATTCACAATATTTTAATAAAATATTTAAATCTTTTATTAGGGTTTTTATTAGTTCTGTTACGTTAAATTTTTCATAATTTAGCTTTATATTTTCAAAATTTAATCTATATACAGAATTAAAAATTTCTGTTAGTTTTTGCATGTAATTGCAAGAATTTAGTGTTAATTCTATTAAATCTCGTTCTTCTTGAGAAAGCTTTTCAGACGTTGTTGATAAAAATGATTCTAAGGCAGTTATTTGAGCTACAATGGGGTTTTCTAAGTCGTGGATTATTTTTGAGACATACTCGTCTTTTTTAATGTTCGTGTTTGCCATACTTCTCCTACATCTATAAATGTAGTATAATATAAAAAAATGAAAAATGTAAATACATTTTATATATTTAATATAAATGAATTATTTAGATATAACAAAAACAACTTCTTGAGAAAAAAAGTTTGCAATGTGTCTTATAAGAAAACCGCTTCTTGATTTGTTTTTTGTAAGATAAACAGATTTTTCAATTTTAATGTTTCTTTTTTTGCAAAATTTAAAAAAATCTCCGATAGTTAAAAGATGTATGTTTGGTGTGTCATACCATTCATAGGGTAGTTGTTTTGATTTTGGCATTTTTCCTTTGAAAAATAAATAAAATCTAACTCTCCAATAGGCAAAATTTGGAAAAGATACTACACCTTTTTTTGCAACTCTTAACATTTCGTATATTATAGCTTCAGGATTTTTGGTTGATTGTAAGGTCTGATTTAAAATAGCATAATCGTAAGTGTTATCTTGAAATTCATCAAGCCCCTTGTCTAAATCGCCTTGAACTACGCTCAAACCTTTTTCCAAAGCCTCTAAAACTTTATCTTGATTGATTTCAACCCCAAGACCGCTGACATCTTTCTCTTTTTTTAAAATGTCGAGCAAATCTCCACCGCCACAGCCTAAATCCAATACTTTTGATTTTTTTTCAATTAAATCACATACAATTTTATAATTTAAATTCATTTCAGCCTCTTAAAAAACTTTTTATTATTTTTGTTTGTTTTTCAAACTCTAATAAAAACGCATCATGTCCGCATTTGCTTTCTAGTTCAACAAAAGAAACGTCTTTATTTAATTTAATTAGAGCATGTACCATTTGCTTTGACTGAGCGGTTGTAAATAGCCAATCAGATGAAAAAGAAATGATTAAAAAGCGAGAATTTGTTTTCTCAAGAGCTTTTTCGAGCGAACCAAATTCTTTGATAGGATCATAATAATCAAGAGCTTTTGTTATATATAGATAACTATTTGCATCAAATCTATCTACAAAAATTTTGCCTTGATGCGCTAAATAACTCTCAACTTGAAAATCGATACCAAAATCAAAACTTGGAGTATCTTTAAATTCTCGTCCGAATTTTTGATACATTGCTTCTTCGCACAGATAAGTTATATGACCTATCATTCTTGCAATTGCAAGACCTGAGGATGGCGTTTCTTTATCGTAATAATCGCCGTTATTAAAGTTTTTATCGGTTAAAATAGCGTTTCTTGCAACTGCATTAAATGCAATTCCTTGGGCATTTAATCTGGCGCTTGTTGCAATAAGTATGCTTGATTTAACCATATCAGGGTATCTTATGGCCCATTCCAGAGCTTGCATTCCGCCCATTGAACCGCCTGCTGTGATTAATTTTTTAATTCCAAAAAAGTCGATTAATTTTTTTTGCAAATTAACCATATCTTCAATTGTAATAACGGGAAAATCGAGCCCATAGGGTTTATTTGTTTCGGGGTTTATTGAAGTTGGACCTGTTGTTCCGTAACAGCTTCCTAAAACATTCGATGAAATAATGAAATATTTATTTGTATCAAAGGCTTTGTTTGGACCTATCATATCGTCCCACCAGCCTTTTTTACCTGTTTTTTTGTTTGTGTATGCAGCATGTGCGCTTCCTGTTAGCGCATGTAAAACTAAAATTGCATTATCCTTATTATCATTTAATTTTCCGTATGTTTGATATGCAATTTTGACATCTTTAAGAACCTTTCCGCTTTTTAATTTTAGTGGTTCATTTACTTTGTATATTTTAGTTTCAGCGTAGTTTTCATTTCCCATATTTATATTTTATCATCTTATACAAAAGTATAAAAATATATTAACTATTGTATAAATTTTAAAAAAAATACTTCAGTTTATAAAAATTGTGCCGTTATGGTAAAATATAAGTGGCACAGGATTGGGTATTTATGAACAAAACCAGTAAAATGAACGAAGAAAATAACTCCTCAATGTTTACAAGAAGCATTAATTTGCTTGAGGATGATCCCCTAGAAGAAATTTTCGCACTTAATTTAGGTGATTTTTTAACAGAGCATTTAATTAATCCGGAGCTTGCAAGCAAGGTTTCTAAAAAAGCAAAAGATAAAAAAGAATGTTTAAAAGAACAATTAAAAGAACTTATTTCAATTTATTCAATTGATAATACTTTAAGTTTATTAGGGTTTGAAAATAATGAAGATTTTGTTATTTATAATTCCATAGCAAAAACCGTAAAATTAATGCTAAATCTGGTTGAATGTAATATCTTTTTGGCAAAGAAAAATGAACCTTTGCGCCATGCGGGTTCATCTGATGAAGAACTTTCAAGTGAAAATATTAATGATTATATTAAAGAAGTTATGGAAATAGAGCATGAAAGAGTGATTGAAGATGATGAGCTTCAAATAACTTTATTTCCTATGAAAAATAATTTTGAATGTATCGGTGTAATTGAAATTATAAGAAAAATAGAGCGTCCCTTGGAATTTGAATATGCCGATTTAATTCAAAATATGGCAGGTTTGTTTGTAACATCTTTAGGCTTGCAAAAGCTGATTGATGAAGTTAAAAGACTTTTGGCTGATGAAAATGTTGCATTATCTGAGCTTCAAAACTTAAGAGCGCAATTAACTGCAATTATTGGCGATTTAGGCGATCAGCAACAATCATTTGTTGAAAAATTAGCTTACGCTTCAGATTTAAAAGGTCAATATAAACGCTCACACTCTAACGAATGTGCTCAATTATCAAGAGAAATTTGCAACCATTTAGGACTGAATGAAAAAACAACAGATTTAATATATTATGCCGGATTATTACAAAATATCGGTAAAATAACACTTTCAGAAGAATTATTTACTAAAAAAGAAAAATTAACCCAAAAAGAATGGGATGAATTGAAAAACACTCCAAACGTTGGTGTTGATTTGTTGATGAATATTAATTTTATGTCTGAAGTTGTTCCATATATTAATTATCAACAAGAACGCTATAATGGAGGCGGCTATCCTGAGGGTTTGAGCGGTAATTCTATTCCTTTAGGTTCAAGAATTATTGCTTTAGCTGGCGCATATTGTGCGCTAACTCAAGATAGAGCACATAGAAAAGCAATGACAAATGATGAAGCGCTGAAAGTTTTAAAAGAAGAAGCAGGAATTAAATGGGACCCTGCAATAGTAGATGTATTGATTGAAATTAAAAAGACCGCTTAAGCGGTCTTTTTGATTTATAAGTTTATATAGGATTTATAATTGCTATTATCAACTATTCTTTTGCCTTCAGGAGTAATCGTGATAACTTTTTTGCTTTGAGCTCCATAATCAACGGTAATTATTTTATTTCCTTTTTCATCTATTGTTTGAGTTTTTTCTGCAAACTTACTACCATTTTTGTATGTTACACCATTTTCAGTTTTTCTGATTAATGGTTTTGATTTTCCTGTAGCGTATCTAACATATCTTGGTTTTGCTATTTCTAGTCTTGGTTCTCCTTTTTTTACCCTAGGATCAATAGTTATTACTTTGTCATATTGCATTTTTAGATTCTCTGAAGCTTGTGTATCATTATTTTTTAATGGTATTACTTCTAGTTCTTCTTTGTATGGCTGCCATACGTGTTTAATGGTTCCATCATCAGATTTTATTTCTTTTTTATATGCGCCACGTGATAATTCTTTTCCATTTATATTAACAGTTCTTTTAACTTCATCTGGAGTTATTTTAGTTGTAGAAGCAAGATACTCTTTTCCAATAGGATTAATGTTAAATCTTTGGATTGTTTTTGCACCATCTTCGGATGTTGAATATACTTTTTTGCTTATTGGTAATTTTGGATTTTCGAAAAGAGGGTCGTCTTTAAGAACATTAGAAAAATCAACTTCTTTATATTTAGTTGATTCAATTAATTTTCCATTTTCATATTTAAGCGCAAAAATGCCTTTTTTATTTTTAACATTAATAATACCTGTATAAGGGTTATCTGCTATAAATGTTTCGCCTTTTTTAAAACATCCGATTTTTCTAAATTCATCAATGTCCATGTTATCAAAATTGTTGGGGCGTATACTAGTTTCTATAAAATCAGTATCTACTGTTTTACCTTTTCTTATTTTAGATGCAATTACAATTCCTGCTGCTGCAACAGCGCCAAGACCTACAAGCGCACCTATAATTTTTTTGTTATCAAATTTAGGTTTTTCTTTTTTATCTTCTGTTTTTATTTCAACTGTTTTTTTAGGAGTGCTTCCTATAAATTGAGTATTTTGGATGTTTTCTATACCGCTCATAACTTTCCCCTTTTTCTTATACTTTTAGAAAAAATCAACATAGCACAATTTTGCTAATATTATACCTAAGATTTACAAAATTTAATAGTTATTAACTATTATTTTATATTGGGCAAATTGAACGTGGAGAAGCTAATGTTACAATTAAAACAATGAAATTATTAGCAAATGCCCTTGAAGTTGAATTGAATGTATTAT
>CALVET010000047.1 GCA_944326675.1 Candidatus Gastranaerophilales bacterium | reverse complement strand
ACAAAATTTATACCTTTTTCATTATTTCTTGTTATTTTAAAACATCTACGATATTCGCCTTTATATTTTTCTAAAATATTAGGCAAATAATCAGCAAAACCAAGCCAAGAATCAATAACATAAGGGTTTTTATCATTAACTATAACCACTTGATGATCAAGACTAAAACCGTCAAGCGTTTTTAATCTTGCCATTGAACAATTTTCGATTCCGTTTAATTTAGCTAAAATCATTGTCATTTGAGCAGATTCAGCACAATTTCCAATCTTTCTTTCACTTATTGGAATAAAAAAAGCAAGCAGTTTTTCTAGCGGACTTTTGGCATTATTAAATTTTGCGCCTTTATAATTGCGCATTTTTTGCAATTTATCTTTATATTTATAAAGCAGATATGCACTTGGTTCATTTCTATAAGAATTTATTTTCGATAAAGAAACTCTTGGAAATTCCCTGTTAACGGTTCTTGCTATATCATCTGCTTTTCTTATTACAATATTTCTTGAAGCAAATTGAAAAGTATTTTTAGAATGATTAATTTTCATAACCATTTAAAACACATCAAAACAAAAAATTGACCGATTTATTTTTTATATTTTTTCCATCTTTCATCGTATTCTTTAGTCAATATAATCGCTTCTTCTTCAGTATATTTATATTTTCCAAGACTTATTAAAATTCGTCCCATAGATTCTTCAAAAAGTTTCTTTTTAATTTTATAAGGATATGTTTCGCAACCCTTAAGATTACCGCTATGAATTTGATTAATTATGCAATCAATATAAGTTTGAGTATATTTAGGGATTTTGGGATGTCTTTTAATATATTCTACAAGGGGCATATTTTCTCGGTATCTATTTCCGCTTGCGCTTGTTAATAAGAAATTTCCAATAGTATTTAATCCGCCCAATGAAGCAGGGACAATATGTTCAATAGTTCCTGTTGAAGCAATAAAAAGCCTTCTTGTAATTTCTTTTGGAGTTCTTTTTGAATATTTAACAACAAAAGCGTTTTTAGAACTTTCTGATGTCGGCAAAAATAAGGCCTTGTTTTTTATGGTTGCAAATATTTCTTTTTCGTTTTCCTTAGGAATTATATCTTCTAGTGACGCCAGAAAAACTTTTCTTTTAAAAAAATCTCTTTCGTTATCAGATATTATAATTTGACGGCATTTAGTTGTTTTAGCTCGCATTTCAAGAGCTGTTTTAGAGGACAATTTATGTGTCAGCATATCGACTTCATCTAAAACTTCAAGTTCTTCAAGTTTTAGTTTTATCAAACAATTTCCTCTTATCATCTGCAAACAATTTTTCAAGCTATCATTAGGATTTAATTCAACAAAATCTTTAAATATTGAATATATCTCTTTTTCGGTTGGCAAAAAATGATTATAGTAATTTGTAAGCAATTCAAAATAATCAAGCGCAACTTTGCATTTTTCAAGTTTTTTTTCAAAATCTTTTATAGCTGAACTTGGTATAATTTCTATGCCACGATATGGGCAAATTATATTTTTAAGCTTCCTTAAAGGTTTACCGGCAGAAGTTGTACCTTCATAAGGAATATCATAATAATATTTTAAATAATCTTGGGGAGATAATCTTTTCTTACTTAAGGGCATAATTGCCTTACATATTGCTACATAACCATGATAGCAAATTTTATTATGGTTTACAAGTTTTTAAATAAATCCAATAAATCATCCTGACTTAATTTTAGAGGATTATTTTTCATTCTATCAAGATTTGCAGAAATGGCTAATTCTTTTGTATCTTTTATATTTAATTTTTCAAAGTCCATTTCAAGCTCTATATTTTTAAATAAATTATTAAAATATTCATCTATATCTTCATTAAACAAATTTTTCAATTCATCAAAAATACCTGATAAATACTCTTTTCCTCTGGTATCATTAATTTCACAATTCAGCTCAAAATTTTTCTTAATTAAATTTTTAATAGTCAAAGCAACCGCATGCCCGTGAGGAATACCGTATTTTGTAGTAATTTTATATGAAAGCGCATGAGAAGCTGTTGTTCTTGAAATATTTATCGCTTTTCCTGCTAAATTTGAAGCTAGCGCCATATTTAAAGACGCTTTTTCATCTTCAGCATTTACAAAATCAACAATATTTTCTCTGCATAATTGAATAGCTTTTTTGGCATATTTTCTGCTTAAATCAGTCGATTTTACAGACCAAAAGCTCTCTATTGCTTGACAATATGCATCCATTGCACAGCTTGCTTTTAAATATTTAGAAGTATTTTTTGAAAAATTACTATCTATTATTACAAATTCAGGTAATATTGATTTTTCATCCAATGATTGTTTAATATTATCTATATAAATTACTGCAAACTGCGTTGCTTCAGAGCCTGTTCCAAATGTTGTGGGTATTGCAATCAACTTTAATTTTGTTTTTGAATAATATCTAAACGCTTTTGCAAAATCAATTACACTACCACCGCCAATAGCTATAATTACATCATATTTTGATTTTATTTTTTTTATTGCTAAATCAATCTCTTCTTTTTTAGGATTTGTTGAAAAATCGCTATAAAACTTTGGTTTAGCTTTTTTAAATTGTTCATCTATTATTGGTTTTATTTTTTCAAAGGACTTTTTACCTGTAAAAACGAGAGGTTTTTTAAATTTTTCTTCTTTTAATATCTTTGATAAATTTTTTATAGCACCTTTATAGCAAAATTCAACTTGATTTAAGTTTTCCATAAAAATTTCTTTATTTTCAACAGGTTTTTCCTTTGGACGTCCTAAGTCCGCTCTTGCTCCGCATTTTACTTTAATTTCCAATAATGATGTGCATTTATTTGAAATAAATTTTGGTAAAACTTTTAATAATTGTTTTTTTGTTTTAACGTTATAAACCTTTTTATAACCTGAATTTAGGGCTATTTTTGAAATATGTGCGTATTTTGTAGCGCAAGTTTGAGCTCCGACGCTATCATGGGCTTCGTTGTTAAAAATAATGTGTTTAAAATTAGATAAATTTTTAGATGCGTTAACAATCAAAGCCCCTTGATGCATTAAAAAAGAACCATCACCATCAAAACAATATATATTTCTATCAGGCTTTTTAAGTGCAATACCTAAAGCAATAGAGCTGGAATGCCCCATAGAGCCCACTGTTAAAAAATCTTGCTTATGCGATTGATTATATTTTTCCCTTATTTCATAAACTTCTCTTGAGATATGTCCTGTGGTTGAAACAATTACATCGCTTGATTTTAGAGTTTTTAAAACTTCCTCTATTGCAACTTCTCGCTCAAGAGTGTAATTGTTTTTAGTATCATTTTTTTTAATATATTTTTCAAAAGTATTTTTTCGAATTATAAAAGCAAAAGGTTTTTTTGTTTCTTTCATATACTCAAATGCTTTATCTAAGGATATTTTTGCCATTTCAAAATTATCAGACATAATTTCGTATTTTATGCCTATCTTATCAAGCAATTTGTCTGTTAATTTTCCTTGTTTAATATGCTGAGGCTCATCTTTTTGATTAGGTTCACCACGCCAACCTATAAACATCAAAAAAGGAATATTATAAACTTCTTCATCTGATAAAGATAACAATGGATTTATGCAATTTCCAATTCCTGAATTTTGCATATAAACAAGGGCTATATTTCTACTAGCAAGATAATTTCCGCAAGCAAGAGCAATAGCATTTCCTTCATTTGCAACTACTGTGTGATTAATATCATCAACATTATCTTCTAAATAAGCACAAAAATCTTTCAAAAGACTATCAGGCACCCCGCAAAAACAATCAACATTTTTTTCTTTTAAATAATCGTATAATTCTTTTGCTTTCATTTGTTAGCTCCCCGGAATAAGAGTTATTATATCTTTTATTTTCATGCAATATTTATCAGAAGCCTCTTTTGCTCTATGATTTTCTAAAATTGATTTTGCACTATTAACCATAGCAGGATATGCCGCTCTTAAAAGCTGATTGGCATATATTACAATATTGATATTATTTTCAACAAGCTCTTTTTCATTCACTTCACAATAAGATGAAGGTACGACAACTAAAGGCTTCCTGTTTGGTAATTCATTGTATAATCTTGCAAATTCTTTCACTTCATCAAAAGTTTCCCTGCAAGAATGTATCATAATGCCGTCTGCTCCTGCTTCAAGATATGCTTTTGCTCTATCTATGGCATCATTCATACCTTTTTCAAGAATTAAACTTTCAATTCTTGCAATAATCATAAAATCTTCGCCGACTTGAGCTTGTTTTCCTGCTTTAATTTTTTGAGCAAATTCTTCTTTAGTATCTTGATTTTGCTCTACTTCACAACCAAATAAAGAATTTTTCTTTAGTCCAATTTTATCTTCAATAATAATTGCTGATACTCCAAGCCTTTCAAGGGTTTTTACAGTCATTATAAAATGTTCTTGGCATCCACCGTTGTCGCCGTCATATATAACAGGTTTTGTTGTAACTTCTAAAATATCGTTTAAAGTCTCCATTCTTGAAGCAGTATCTAAATAACCTGTATCAGGTTTACCTTTTGCAGCAGATTGAGTTAAAGAAGATAACCAGATACCGTCAAATTCAACTTTTTTATTATTTTCATTTATGCTGATATTTTCAACAATCAAACCTGATAAACCATTATGCGCTTCAAGGATTGTTACTATATCTTTTGAATTTAATAATCTTCTTAATCTTTTACATCTTATCTCGGGAGTTGTTCCAACTTCTTTTAAAATATTGTTTAATTGAGTGGATGAAATCCCTTTTGTATATGGAATATCAATAACCCTTCCACCCCATTCACTCATAACATCAATTATTCGCTGTCTGGTTTTAGCTTGAACACCCTCTTTCCAATCATCCCCATGTAAAACATAATCCGGTTTTATTTTTATCAAATTAGGAACATAATCTAAAGTTTCTTGCGCTATAACTTTATCCACACCTTTGACATTTTCAACAACAATTTTTCTTTGCTCCCAAGTCATATAAGGAAGTCTTTTATAGCTTGCAATAGCCTTATCTGTTAACAGTCCTACTATTAGCTCACCACCACCAAGCGAATCTAATAATTTTCTTGCTTCATTAATAATATTTAAATGTCCGGGGTGCAATAAATCCGCACTCATTCCTATATAAACTTTTTTCATTAAACGCCTCTAAATAATATGTTTTATTATAGCATATACAACTTTAATATAGATACAAAAAATCGGGATGACAAGATTCGAACTTGCGACCCCCGCGACCCGAACACGGTGCGCTACCAAACTGCGCTACATCCCGAAAATTTATTCAATTATCAATGTATGTTTTTATTTTATACCCTCGGGATTTGCGCACCCCCATTGTTTTACAACGGGGTCCCTGCTACATCCCGAAAAAATATTCAATTATCAATGTATGTTTTTATCTATGCGGTAAGGTCTACGCACTCGGCACAAGCTCAACGCTTCTGCCATCGGTATAATTGCTCCTGAGGAAATCAAAGATTTCCTCGTCGCCATCGTAGTGCTTAACTCGCTTTTTCAACAAAAGCTCGTTATCGCACCGGCTTGCGCCTTGCACACCTTTGCCCTCGCTTTGCTCGCTAAGCTGTCGCTAAGCTCGCTTTGCTCGGGGTACGGACTTCGCACTTGGCACAAGCTCAACGCTTCTGCCTGTGTGGCTTCTTTGCTCCTGTTGAAATCAAAGATTTCTACGTCGCCATCGTAGTGCTTAACTCGCTTTTTCAACAAAAGCTCGTAATCGCACCGGCTTGCGCTTTCTGCTCCTGAGGAAATCAAAGATTTCCACGTCGCCGTCGTAGTGCTTAACTCGCTTTCTCAACAAAAGCTCGTTATCGCACCGGCTTGCGCCTTGCACACCTTTGCCCTCGTTTTGCTCGCTAAGCTATCGCTAAGCTCGCTTTACTCGGGTACCGAAAATTTATTCAATTATCAATGTTTTAACTATGAGGTACGGTCTACGCACTCGGCACAAGCTCAACGCTTCTGCCTTCGTGGCTTCTTTGC
>CALVET010000046.1 GCA_944326675.1 Candidatus Gastranaerophilales bacterium | reverse complement strand
GAATTCCTCAAAGAGAAGAATTAGACCCTGACTTTAAAGAACAACTCGTTATTGAATATTACTCTAAATAATAGGGAGAGAATAAAATTATGGAACTTAAAATTAAAAACATTAATACAACAACTTCATCTGATGGTTCTCAGTACGGTAAATTTGTTATTGAGCCGTTGGAAAGAGGCTATGGTGCTACAATTGGTAATGCCTTAAGAAGAGTTTTATTATCAAGCCTTGAAGGCGCTGCCGTAACATCTGTTAGAATTGAAGGTATTACTCACGAATATACTTCAATCCCAGGGGTTGTTGAAGATGTAATTGATATAATGTTGAATTTAAAATCAGTTGTTGTTAAAACGGAAACTTCTGAACCTCAACATTTGAGATTAGATGCAACAAAACCCGGACCAGTTCTTGCAGGCGATATTGAATTACCGGCAGGTGTTAAAATTGTTAACCCTGATTGCGTGATTTGTACATTATCTCAAGGCGGTTCTATCCATGCCGATATTACTGTTGAAGTTGGCAAAGGTTATGTTACAACTGATGTTTTAAAAGAACATAAAAACGGACTTCCGATTGATTTATTACCGATTGATGCGGTATTTATGCCGATTAAAAGAGTTAGCTACAATGTTGAACCTGCTCGTGTAGGTGAATCATTGGATTTTGATAAATTAACTCTTGAAATTTGGTCAAACGGTTCTGTTGAAGTTGGCGCTGCTTTATCAAAGGCTTCAAATTTATTAATAGAACATTTCAGCCAAATTGCAGGTATTTCAGGAACTCCTGTTCAAGCTAAACCGGAAGTTGTTGAAACAGTTCAAGAAGTTGAAGAAGCTGCTCCGACTCTTTCAATTGAAGATTTAGAGTTGTCAGTTAGAGCTTATAATTGCCTAAAAAGAGCTTCAATTAACTCAATGAGCGAATTGTTGAAAAAATCTGAACATGACTTATTAAACATTAAAAACTTTGGTAAAAAATCATCAGATGAAGTTATTGAAAAACTTCACCAAATGGGTCTTGACCTTCAACCAAACCCTGAAGATGCTGATGATATGGAATTAATATAATTAAGTAAGGGAAATAAAAATGAGACACGGTCGTAAAATTCATAAACTTTCAAAAGCAGCTGACCAAAGAAAAGCACTTTTGCGCACATTGGCTTCTCAACTGTTTTTAAAAGGCGAAATTACAACTACAATGGCTAGAGCAAAAGCTCTAAAACCGTTTGCCGAATCTATAATTACTTTTGCAAAAAAAGGTGATTTAGCAGCAAGACGCGAAGCTAAAAAAGATATTTATGATATTGAAACAGAAAAATTCATTGATACTGAAACAGGTGAATTGTTTGATGTTATGCCTGAAGGTAAAAAACTTCCTAAGCAATCTGTTTTAAGACAATTATTTTCTGTTATCGGTAAAAAATATGCAACACGTAATGGCGGTTATACAAGAATTTTGAGATTAACTCCAAGACGTGGTGATAACGCAGAAATGGCATTAATCCAATTAGTTTAATGTCAAAACTTCGCTACATTATATATTTTGAATTTCGTGGAGCTGATTTTTTTGGAAGTCAAAAACAGCCAGATAAAAGAACAGTTCAAGGCGAAATAGAAAAAGCGCTTAATGTGCTTTGTCGTACATTGATAAAAGATAAGGTAAATATTTTTCTTTCAGGCAGAACTGATGCTAAAGTTAGCTCAAAGTATCAGGTTGCGCATTTTGATTTAGATAAAAAAATTCAAAATCTTGATAATTTTTTATATAAGTTAAATTGTATTTTGCCTGATGATGTCAAAGTTTTTGAGATTGTTGAAACAAAAAATGCTTTTCATGCTCAAAAAGATGCAAAATATAAACATTACAGATATTCAATTCAAAATGACCATGTTGCTTCGGTTTTTTTGAAAGACTGTTTGTTTTATCCTTATTGCAGACTAAATATTGAAAGACTTAATGAAAGTTTATCGTATTTAGTTGGTCATCATGATTTTTCATCTTTTAAATCGAAAAGTGATAACCCTTATAACGATTGTATAGTTTACTATGCAAAAGCGATTGAAAGAATAGAAAAATTTGAAAGAAAAACGCAAAGATTTATCTTTATCGACATTATAGGTAACAGGTTTCTCTATAATATGGTACGAACCATAGTCGGGCAACTTCTTTTAATTGAGAGAAATGACTTAAACCCAAAAGTTATGTATGAAATTCTCAATTTAAAAGACAGGACAAAAGCTGCAAATACGGCACCTGCTGAGGCACTTTGTCTTGAGTATGTCGGTTATGATAATGTAGATGATTACATTCAAAAAATAAATTCTTAAAAAGGAAGGTAAAATAATGAAAACATTTAGTGCAAAGCCACTGGAAGTAACTCGTAAATGGTATCTTATTGATGCTGATGGCGCTACTTTGGGTAGATTAGCCGTTGAAGTTGCTGATATTTTAAGAGGTAAAAACAAACCTCAATATACACCGAATGTTGATACTGGCGATTTTGTTATTGTAATAAACGCTGATAAAGTTAAAGTATCCGGTAAAAAAGAAACTGATAAAATGTATAGAAGCCACTCAGGTTTCCCTGGAGGTTTTAAGGAAATCAGTTTTAAAGCAATGATGGAAAAAACACCTGAACGTGCAATTGAAAAAGCTGTTAAAGGTATGCTTCCTCATAATACACTTGGTGACGAACAATTCCAAAAATTAAAAGTATACGCAGGTCCTGAACATCCTCATGCTGCTCAAAAGCCTGAAGTATACACATTAAAAGGAGATAAATAATGGCTGATAATAAAAATGAAATCGTAAAAACTGGCAGAAGAAAATGTTCAATTGCTGTTGCCAAAGTTGTATCAGGCAAAGGTAGAGTTTTTGTTAACGGCAAAACCTTAAAAGGATATTTTGGAAACAGACCTTCTCTTGAAATGACTATATACAGACCGTTAGTTTTAACAGAAAATCAAGATAAATTTGATGTAAGAGTTAAAACTCTTGGCGGTGGTGTTTCAGCTCAAGCTGATGCAATTCAGTTAGCAATTTCAAGAGCATTGGTTGAAATCAATGAAGAGTATAAATCAACTTTAAAACAAGAAGGTTTATTAACTCGTGATGCTCGTATCAAAGAACGTAAAAAATACGGTAGAAAAAGAGCAAGAAAAAGATTTCAATTTTCAAAAAGATAATTTTATATTTATATTCAAAATGCCGTCTGTATATCAGGCGGCATTTTTTATGGACTTTATTTTTTTTATTGTGCAATAAAATCTTCAAGTTTTTTTTGATTTTTTGTAGAATATTCTTCTTTTTTCTTAAGTGTTTCACTAAGCCAATTTTGGAAGCTTTTATCATCTATGCTTTTTAAATAATTGAGATTTTCCTTATCGGATATATCAAAACAAATTTCGCTAAGTGAAATCGGAGGGGTAATGTTTTTCATTATTACGTTAAGTTTGCCCTGGAATATTCCTTTTACGATTGCGTTTTTATCTCTGATTAATTTTGTTTGCAATTCTTCAAGACTGATAAAAGACGGGTTTAGATATCTTGAGTTAAAAACTATGTTCGCTATCTTTGGATTTGTTAAGTCATAATGGTCATTATTTGCAAAATATTGTCTTAGTTTGTCTGAATTTGTTTCAAGAAGACATGTTGCAAATAAATCTGCCTTTGTTCCAAAACCTGCTCTTTGCAGATATTCAATCGGATAGAGTGAATAGTCGATATTTTTAAAATCATTTTGGACTGATTGTTTTAGACATGTTGTTATGAATTTTGGTCTTGATATGAAAAATTTGTTAGCCGATTTTCGTTTTGGTTTTTCTGCTTCAATTTTCTCAAGTTGAATAAGTCCCTCAGCATTATTTTTATCTGAAATATCATATAAAAATTCTTTGTAGCCTGCATTTGCCGTATTCATTTCTTCTAATAAATATGGTTTTATTGTACCTTCATGGTATGCTTTACAAATTGTATCGGGGCTAAGTTTATATCGCTCTTGCAGTTCTTCTGCCGTTAAAAGGACATCTTTACGGGCAATTAAATTATCTAATAATAATTTGTTTTCACCATCTATTGAGTTAAAATAGAAATTTCTTTTTGTTTTAATGTCAGGTTTTAAAAGCCCATATTTTATGTATGTTCTTATTATTCTTTCGGGGATTTCTTTGTGTTCTTTTGCAATATTTTTTGTTGATATATAGTTGCTAAAAAAGCCTTCTTCATTTGTACGCTGTTTTAAAATTACAGTGCCATCAACCTTCATTCCGCCTTTTAGTTGTCTAACTGCGGCATCAGGGGTAATTAAATCGCCTTTTACTTTTTTAATTTTTTCCAACATCTCAGCAGGATTAATGCCTATTTCATCAAAATCAAATCTGATTTTAAATCCGTAAATATTTAAAACAAAAGAAAAACCAAAGTCGCCGTTTATTTCAATGTTTCCTTTATTGTCTTCATTGGATATAAAGCCCATTTGTTTTAATACTGCCGTAGTGTCATTGTTGTTATATGATTCTTGTATGTCTTTAACTTGTTTCAAACAGTCTGCGTGATATTTAATAAATTTTCTTTCCGAGTAATTGGGACCTTTTGGGGGTTCTATATATTGAGTTGATTTTGTTTTTATCGCTGAAACATTTGTATTGTCTTTATAGAATACTGCTTTTCCTTTGATTTTTGCTACATTTTCAAGCAATCTGTTTTCATCTATTCCAACAAATCTATAGGGTATATCTGATCTTCTCACGCCTTTAACATAAGTTATAAAATATGGTTTAAAGTCTCCGTTAATTGTGAATTTATCTGTTTTGAAATCTGAATCTACATCATAACCTAAGATTTCAAATGCTGAAAGCTCATCTTCATCGTCTAAAAACGCGTTAACTTTCTCGCCAATTTTTCTATAGTATTCATAAGCTCCATCTTTCGTTTGAAAGCTGGTTTTGGGTTTATTTTGTATTTCAACTGTGTCTTGATTTAATTGATTTCCAAAATTTATATTTTTAGTTTTTCTGTTGTTAATAAATTTCGGATAAATTCTTGAATTAAAAAAATTAATTGAGGAAATATTCATAATTTTATTTTTTTCTATACTGGTGAATGCAAATTTATAAAACATCTGAATTTTATTTTTTGCCTATATCCTAAAATAAAAAGGCTGAGTTATTGCTCAGCCTTTTTATATAAAAAATTATATCTATAACGATGATTTAATTTCATCTTGTATTTTTAGCAGGATTTCATCAATTCCTTCTTGAGTTTTACCAAGACCTTGGGCAAGCTGGGGTTTTCCGCCGCCATTACCTTTTAGGGCTTTTGTGATATTTGAAACAATTTTACCTGCTTGCACTTTTTTGGTTAGAGAATCAGATACTTTTGCAATAGTAAATACTGTTCCGTCTTTTTTTATTGAACAAAGTACAATAACGCTTTCGCCTAATTTAGATGAGATTAAATCAAGACCGGATTTAATTGCATTCGGTGCAAAGTCTTCAATTTTAGTAATTAATACCTTAGCGCCGTTAATGTCTTGTGCTTTGGATAAGAAGCTGTTAAAGCTTTCTTTTGCTCTATTCGCTTCAAAATCGCCAAGCTTAGAAGATAAATCTTTAACTTCTTGAGCTAACTTATCAATTTTTTCTTGGATTTTATCTGATGGAACTTTATTATCTGAAGATAATTTATCCAGTTCATCGGCTTTTGTGTTTAATAAATCAAAGCAAGCGTCGGAACAGATTATTTCAATTCTTCTTACTCCGGCTGAACTTGCAGATTCTGAGATTATTTTAGCCAACCTAAGTTCTGATGCATTATCAACATGGCAGCCCGCGCAAAGTTCTTTTGATTGACAATTTCCTTCGTTATCATCAAAGCTTACAACTCTTACATAATCGCCGTATTTTTCTCCAAATAATGCCATAGCACCTGTTTTATTGGCTTCTTCAAGGCTCATTACTTTTGTTGTTCTTTTTAAACCTTGACTAATCCAGAAATTGATTAATTTTTGTACTTTTTTGATTTCGTCTTTAGTTAAAGCTCTATCATAAGTAAAATCATATCTTGTTTTATTTTCTTCAACGTATGACCCTGCCTGATGAACCTCTTTTCCTAACGTTTTTTGTAATGCAGCTTGTAAAAGGTGAGCCAGAGAGTGGTGTTTTGTGATTTCTTTTCTTCTTGAAATATCAATCTTTGCTTTTATAGTGTCACCTTTTAACAGCGGGGTTTCTTTAATAATTGCCCTGTGTACAAAAATATTTTGAACCTTAAAGGTTTTAATTACTTCAATATTTTCGTTGTTTTTAGTGATATATCCGCTATCTCCGACTTGACCGCCGCATTCGGCGTAAAATGGAGTCTTATCTAAGATGATATCAAAAACGCCATCTTGTGCTTCGTCAAGATTTTTGCCGTTTTCATCAACTATAGATAAAATTTTCGCTTCACATTCAAATTCATCATATCCGACAAATTCTGTGTCAGGATTGTTTAGATAATTTAAGTCGTTTGTAATCACAACTTTTTGTGCTGAAGCTCTTGCTCTTTCTTTTTGTTCCTGCATTGCTTCTTGGAAGCCTTCTTCATCAACATTTAAGCCTTTTTCTTGGGCGATTTCTCTTGTTAATTCATAAGGAAATCCGTATGTATCATACAGCTTAAATGCGTCAGCGCCCGAAATTGTTTTAGAGTTTGTTTCAAGAGCTTTTTCAATCAGTTGTTCAATTAATTGATAACCTTTATCTAAAGTTAATTTAAAACGTTCTTCTTCTTTTAAAACGGTTTGCTTGATTTTCTTTTCGTTTTCTTTTAGCTCAGGGTATTGAGCGCAATATTTTTCAATTACAACATCAATAACAGGCTCTAAAAACGGTAATTCAAGCCCTAAAAGATAACCATGGCGCAAAGCACGTCTTAAAATCATTCTTAAAACATAGCCGCGACCTTCGTTAGAAGGCATTATGCCATCTGCTATCATAAATGCTACGCAGCGTGCATGGTCTGTTATAATTCTAAGTGAAACATCTGTTTTTTCATTTTCTTTGTATTTTTTGCCTGAAATAGCGCAAACTTTTTCTAAGATATATTTTAAAACGTCTGTTTCAAATGTTGATTCAACGCCTTGGCATACCATTGCAATACGTTCTAAACCCATGCCTGTATCTACATTTTTCTTATCCAGCGGTGTTTGGTTTCCTTCTTCATCTTGGAAAAGTTCTGTAAATACCATGTTCCAAATTTCAACCCATCTGTCACATTCACAAGTTGAAATTGAGCAGTCGTCAGAGCATTTTAAGTGTTCGCCTAAATCGTAGTGTATTTCGCTGCATGGTCCGCATGACCCCGTTGGACCCGGTGGACCCCAGAAATTATCTTTTTTGCCTTTTCTTATGATTCTTTTTGGGTCTATATCTGTCAGATTTTTCCAAATTTCATAGGCTTCGTCGTCTGTTTCAAATATGGTTACCCATAATCTGTCTTTATCTAAGCCAAGATATTCTTTGCTTGTAACAAATTCCCAAGCCCAAGGAATAACTTCTTTTTTATAGTAATCGCCCCATGCAAAATTGCCTAACATTTCAAAAAATGTGTGGTGACGTGGTGTTCTTCCTACATTTTCAATATCGGAATCTTTTCCGCCTGCACGGGCACATTTTTGGCAAGTTGTTGCTCTTGGGGGATTATAAGGACATTTTTCAAGTCCTAAATAATACGGAACAAACTGAACCATGCCGGCACTTGTTAATAATAATGTCGGATTGTCGGGAATTAAGCTTGAGCTTTTAACCCTTGTTGAATTGTGTTTTTTTTCGAAAAAACTTAAAAAACCTTCTCTTATTTCATCTACTGTTTTCATCATAATACTTTGATGTTATCACAAAAACAAATGAAAATAAAAGAGGTATTAAATACCTCTTTGCTATACGGAATGATTAAAAGTGCTATAGTAGATAGATTAAATTGAGATTGCAAAACCAAAGCTGCTTCTTGGAGAAAAAGTTGAATAATTTATACAATTGCAGCCAATAGGACAACATGAACTGTTGACATATACAAACGGATGCGGTCTTCTGAGTCCATACATTACATGAGGCGGAGGCGGAGGCGGCATGTGGCGCATACCCATGTGTCTTGTTGGCATAGGCCCTCTATGGGGACCTCCTTTCATAGGTTTTGAATATGCAATGTTATAAAATAGTGTTGAAATTATAATTAGTGTTATTATTAAACTTTTTTTCATCCTTCAACCCTCGTGTTTAATTTGATTGTTATAGTGAATATTGATTTTCTGCCAATCTTTCTTTTAGTTTTTCATTTTTTAATTTAGAACGAGTTGGCGCATATTGCATTCTTCCTGTACTTACCAAGTAGTATCCGTTTGTACAGATACCTTGTCTTGCAGTACACATAATATTTGAGGGAGAGCCTTGATTGTAATTATTGTTTGTTACATATACATTAGTAGTATTTGTTGCATACGCAAAACATGGAAAACCGAATAATAAAGCTAAAGATAAACACACATTCTTCATATAATGCCCCACTTTCTATACTGTAAAACGAGGGTAAAATTAAAAAGTTCATTTTTTTGTTTCATGTTTAACAAAATTTAACAAAACAAAAGGCTTGATTATTTTTTTTGATATTGTATTATAATAAAGCAAGTGAATTTGCGGGAGTAATTCAGTGGTAGAATGCTTCCTTGCCAAGGAAGATGTCGCGAGTTCGAGCCTCGTCTCCCGCTCCATAAAAAACACCCATTTGTTGGGTGTTTTTTATTTGCACAAGACTCGGCTTCGCCTCTTACGACTCAGCGCTTCGCGCTTCCCATGTATACTTATTCCTACGGCTCATAAATTCGCCTAGGACTAAGCATCCCGCTCCATAAAAGACACCCAATACAAGGGTGTCTTTTATTATGCGTAAGACTCGGCATGGAAATGCACTAAAATCGTAGCGCGACTGCGCTAGATTTTAGAAATGATCCCATGGTGTGTGAGCTCGTGAAGGCAGACCGTTGAGGTCTGGCTAACAGAGCGAAACCGTACCCAAGCGACGTGGGACGAAGTCCCTCAGGAGCAATGGAAATGCACTAAAATCGTAGCGCGATGCCCACAATCCCTTAGCGAACTTGTGAGCTTTAGGGATTGGAAATACCCTTGGGGTGCGCGCTTAATGAAAATCAAAAAAGACAAAAAGCGCGTGAAAAACTTTTGAAATTCAAGTCTTACTCAGAAGGACTTAGATGAGAATGAAAAAGCCATTTCCCCTGCCACTCTGAAATTTTTTTGTGTACAGAAATTTATAATAAAATCCTGCCAAGGTGCAATTCGGAATTTACAGTGATTTTATTTAAAAATTTTTATATTTCTACATAAATACTTGTATATTTCTTTTTTTTCTTTAAAAATTAATTTATAATGAGAGTAAGTCCAATTTTTTTTAATCATCATCATAGTTTTAGGTGTAATTCAGTTTCTAAAAATATCAATTTTGCAGGAAATGATATTTTTGTAAAAAGTACTGACAGTTGTGATATGACCTTATATAACAAAACATTAAATCAGATTTTAAATGAGTTTCAACAATTAGATGGAGTTGAAGCGGTTGGTATCGGTGGTTCCAGTGCCAGCGGAAAAACAGATGCTTCATCTGACATTGATGTCTATTTGTTTACATCAAAAGATATTCCAATTAAAAAAAGAGAACAAATTATTAAAAAATATTCGTCCAATTATGAAGCAGGTGAAGAATATTTTGGTGCGGGTGATGAATTTCACGTTGATGTTATGGATAAAGATTTTGATGTAATGTATTTTGATAAAAATTGGATTGAAGATAATTATAGAAATGTTTGGTTGAACGGCAATGCTTCAAATGGTTATACAACTTGTTTTTTATACACTTTGAGTGTTCTTGATGTAAAACATGATAAAACCGGATGGTTGAGTGATTTAAAATCTAAATTGAATACACCATATCCTGAAAAGTTAAAAGAAAATATTATTCAAAGAAATATGATGTTATTGATGGATAAGCCTTTTGCTTCTTATTATGAACAATTAAATAAAGCTGTAAAAAGAAATGATTTAAATAGTGTAAATCATAGAACAGCTGCATTTTTAGAAAGTTATTTTGACATAATTTTTGCAAAAAATGAATTGCTGCACCCCGGCGAAAAACGTCTTGTTAAATACGCAAAAGAAAAATGCAGAATTTTGCCAAAAGATTTTGAACAAGACGTAAATAATTTGGTTGTGGCTCAGCCTTGCGAAAAACCTTTAATTGCTCAAAAAATGGTTGAAAATTTAAGAGAAATTTTATAGCAGGAATTGTCTTTTTGGGGCTTTATTTTTTAATAAGGCGATGTTATATTTTACAAATGTTTAATAAAATTTGGTATGAGTCCTTAATAAAGCCGCCATTTGTTCCGAGTGATGTAATATTTGCGCCGGTGTGGACAATTTTATATTTAATGATAGCTATTTCTTTTATCTTTTACTTTATTAAAAAGCAGGAGCACAAAAATCTTGGCTATATTTACTTTTTTATACAATTAATTTTAAATCTTTTGTGGGCGCCTTCATTTTTTTATTTGAAAAATATTGTGCTCGCTTTGGTTGTGATTATATTTTTAGACATATTTGTTTTTCTTACCATAAAAAAATTTTATTCGATTTCAAAAATTGCAAGCATAATATTAATACCTTATTTTTTGTGGATAATATTTGCAACTTATTTAAACTTGGGATATTTAATATTAAATAAAGCCCTGTGAAACAGGGCTTTAGGGTTTTAATTTAATTTTGTACATCTGCCAAGTTTATAGAAGATTTTGGCTGATTCCATTTGGGTTCTTGAAACTTCTCTGTCACAAAGAACATAAACGCCTGTGTCAAGGTCTTTTACTTTGCAAAATCTTTGTTGTGCAACTTTGCAATTATATGTGTCGCCATAACCTTCAGCGTTAAAGAATTTAGTTTTAATTTCTTTATATTCGGCATCTTTTATGACATCTTTCGGGTTTTTCATTTCTTTTGCCAATTGTTTTTCGTGGTTTTTTTGAGCTTTTATTGCTTCTTTTTCAGCTTTTTGCGCATTTCTTTGAGCTTCTTTTTGTGCTTTAATTTGAGCTTTTTCAGCTTTATCAGCGGCATAAACAACTAAAGAACTTGCCATAGCAAATGCCATAAAAACTATTAAAACTTTTTTCATTTAATTTCTCCTAGCTTTAATTAAATTATATCAAAACCTGTGTATTTTCTCAAAACTTCAGGAATAATTATGTGCCCGTCTTTTGTTTGGAAGTTTTCGCAAATTGCAGCTAATGTTCTTCCGACAGCTAAACCTGAACCGTTTAGAGTGTGGACAAATTCAACAGTTCCATCTTTTCTTCTGAAACGAATATTTGCTCTGCGAGCTTGATAATCGCCAAAA
>CALVET010000045.1 GCA_944326675.1 Candidatus Gastranaerophilales bacterium | reverse complement strand
AAGAGTAAAAAGAGTATTTATGGTACACATGGTTTGATTATTTCCTACCCCTAAAATCCGCTACACAAGCCGATTGCCCGAAATAATCGCACCATCTGTCATACGCAAAACACTCACTTTATTACATAAGAAAAAGGGCTAAAAGCCCTTTTTAATTAAATCTTTCCAATAAAAAACTCCCCAGGTTGGACTCGAACCAACAACCTACCGGTTAACAGCCGGTTGCTCCGCCATTGAGCTACTGAGGATTAGCGTTTTTTATTATTTAATTGTTTTTGCTGTCGCTCAATAGCGGAGCTTGCTCCGATTACTTATCGTTCGCATTCGCTCACTTGGGAGCTACTGAGGATTAGCGTTTTTTATTATTTAATTTTCAATACGTCGCTCAATAGCGGAGCTTGCTCCGATTACTTATCGTTCGCATTCGCTCACTTGGGAGCTACTGAGGATTAGCGTTTTTTATTATTTTGTGTTTCCTAACTTAGCTTTTTGAAACTATTAAGGATTTGCACCACCAATCTCTTGGTACTTTTTCAGTATAACAAAAAAATTTTTTTTAGCAAGTATTTTTTATTAATCTTTTTTGTCATACTTTTTGGTACTTTAAAGATTGTCGAAAAAATGATATAATTATTTCAAGTTTTAAAAAGGAGATAATATGTGCAGAAAAGATGATAGCTCGTTTTGCTTTGCAATGGGTATTCTGGCTGGCGTTGTTGGCGGTATAGTTGCAGGTGTTCTTTTTGCCCCTAAGTCAGGCGAAGAATCAAGAAAAGATTTAAAAAATGCTGTAGACAATCTAAGAGAAAAATATTCTCCGGAAGTTATCCAAGCAAAAGAACAAGCACTTTGTGCAATTAAGAATTCTAAATCAAAAATTGAAGAAGTATACAACAAATTTAATGACTATTTAAAAGCCAAACAATTGGCAAAAGCTAAAAACAGCGAAACAAATGTTGATGAAATGTAGGTTTAAATGTTAAATGCAAGTGTAAGTTTTTCGGTTTTAATGATGGTAAGCGTTGTATGCTTGGTTGTTTTGACTGTTTTTGTTTGTAAATTAATAATGAGCATTATCAGTCTTACAAATAATGCAAATGTTATTGCAACAAGCGTGCAAAAAGAAATTGAACCGACTCTAAAAGAATTAAAAGAGGCTGCCAAGTCTATTAATTCAATTGCCAACAGTGCGGATGAAAAATTTCATAATACAAAAATAGGAATTGCTTCTGTAATAAATGCAGGTACTGCAGTTGGCGGCAGAATTAAATCATTTAGTCAAGGAATTTTAAAAGGAATTTCCTTTGGGCTAAATTTGTTTAAGAAATAAAAGAAAGGAAAATTAAATATGTCAGCAGGTAAATTTATAGCAGGTTTTGTAGTAGGTGGTATTGTTGGAGCTGTTGCGGGTATTTTATTGGCTCCTCAATCCGGAGAAGAAACAAGAGAACAAATTAAAGAATCTTCTCAAAAAGCGTATGATAAAGCTCAAAACGCAGTTAAAGAAATTCAAGAAAAAGCCGAATCAATTACAAATGATATGGCAAAAAAAGGTGAAGAATTAATTAATAAAATTCAAGGCTTAATTGATAAAAATAAAAATCAAGAAGCATAGAAAATTATTTATTTTACTATAAAAGGCTGTGAAAATCGTTAATTCACAGCCTTTTAGTTATTTTTATACCAAGGTTTGAAGCCAACAATTTGATTAATATCAAAATTTCCTTTGTAATTATTTAACACACCGTCTAAATCTATTAATATAATTTTTCTAATTTTCATTCAGTTCCTTAATATTACTACCTCACGCACCACAAATAAGCGCCTCAGTCTATACAAATTATAAGCGTATCAGTCTATATTGTCAAATATGAACACCAAAATCTTAGAAAAATTAGGGCAAAATTTGAAAAAATATAGACTTAAAAAAGGTCTAACCCAAGAATTTCTAGCAGAAAAAGTCGGAATACATCCAACATACGTTGGTAAATTAGAAAGTGGCAAAAATAACCCTTCTATAAAAATGCTATATAAAATCACACGCACTCTAGAAATTAAACTACCTGAACTATTTGATTTTGATAAGTAAATATGCAAGACCAAGAAAAAATTTTATCAAACGCAGTAGCCAAAATACTAAAAAACATCAGATTTAAAACCAAAAAAAGCTTAAATCTTTTCTGTAATGAATATGAAATTTCAACTTCAACTTTAAACGACCTTGAAAACGGCAAAAGAAGCGTAAAACTATATTCTTTATATAAAATTCTAAAAGCATATCAAATTTCAATTGTTGATTTTTTTATTGAATTAGAAAAAGAATTACCTAAAAACTTTCTAAGACCTGACGAATAAAGTTTATTTTTTTAACTATCCTTTTTTAAAATTCAAGTTCAAGAACTATAGGCTTACATTTTAAAACTTAAAATCAAAAAGTTCTTTTAATTCAACTTCCAGCGCGTTTGCCAATGTCTTCATTGTTTTTATTGTGACATTAGCTTCTCCTCGCTCAATTTGTCCTATATAATTAAAATTCATATTAACTATTTCAGCAAGCTTAATTTGAGATAGTTTTTTTGACTTTCTTATATAAGCTAATTTAGCTCCAAATTTTCTTTCGATGTTTTCATTAAAATCCATTGTATTAGGTATTATATAGAGTTAATCGGATATTTTCTAATGGTTAATGGTATATAATTAATAGTTAATAACTATTAATTTATGTAAATATTTGATAAAATTTTAGCAAAATCAAATAATGCATATGTTTTATAAAAATATAGATGCAAAGTAAAAGGAGAAAAACATGAACGGCATTGAAAGCATTAAAAATATTCCTACTTTATCCAATACATCCCAAAAAGCTCCGGAAATAAAAACCGAAGATAACAAAAAACAACATAAATTTGACAATAAGAAAGTAATAGCGACTCTAGTTAGTCTTGGCATTGCTGCAGCAGCAGGTATTGCAATTATTGCAAAAGCAAAAAGCGGAAAACAAACAGATTTAAATCTTGAAAAATTCAAAGAAATCGGACATTTTGAAAAAGGTCAAGCGTTTGTAAAAAATAAACCATACACAGGTATAATTAATGTTGTAAATAAAAATGGCATATTTGCTCTTAAATATGAAAACGGTAAATTAATTGAATCAACAAACACAACTTCTCTTTATGGTATAAAACAACAATTTAACAAAAAAGTTTATTCAACATCAGATAAAGGTGAAAAAATAATTAAAAGTTTTAGCGTTGCTCAAGATGGTAAAGAAAGACTAATTTCAAAAACCCAAATTGGATTAAATGAAATCAAAACAACAAAACAAATGGGAGAAATAGAATTATCTCGTGGTGCAATTAAAAAACAAATAACTTCAAAAGACAATGCTATTAAAGACGTATGGCAGCCCTATATGGAATCAGAAGAGCTCACAAAAAGAAGAGATGTTTCAAAAATTATTACAATTAATCCAAAAACAAGGGAAGAAATAACAAAACCAAGATACGTCGTAAGAAAACCTGTTGAAAGTCGCCCAACAATAAGAAAAACAACAAATGGCGTAACATATAAAAACGGCGCAATATTGGCAACCAGAACACAATCAATTGATGAAAAAGGAAATAAAATTATAACCGTAGATTATGGTAATGAAGGTAAAAAAATAATTACAATAACTCCCAAAGGCGAAAAGAGCATTGTTGATAATACAAATAAGTCATTAGTTTATAATCTATAAATTTTATC
>CALVET010000044.1 GCA_944326675.1 Candidatus Gastranaerophilales bacterium | reverse complement strand
CACCACCCGTTTTCAACCCGAACACGGTCATTAAAACTTTTCATCTCTGAGCAATACTCAAAGGGTAGTCGCACCCCTCAAAGATAGCTCGTTATCTTATACTAAGAAAAATAAACAATTAATTTTTGGAACGTGCTTTAATCGTAGGCGAAGAATGAGCCTTACGAGTAAAGTATGCGGTGAACTTTTGAAATTCGAGTCTTAGTCCGACAGGACTTAGACGAGAATGAAAAAGCAGAAGGATGTGAGCAATAGCACAGCAAGCGTTGAGCTTTGTGGGCTATTGCGATACTGGACTAAAGCTCTGTAGAAATCTTTGATTTCACAAGAGTGTTGATTTTTTGCGCAAGCATAAAAAATCAAACGAGCGCTCAGGACATGGAAATGAACTAAAACCGTAGTGCGATGCACTAGGTTTTAGAAATGACCTTTTGGTGTGTTTGAGAACGCCGAAGCGTAGAGCTTTGGCGTTTGAGAAACCGTACCCAAGCGACGTAGAAATTTGTGGAAATACAAATTTCACAGGAGCATTAGTCCTGTCGTCAATTTTCAATATAAGTATATAAAAAAATTTTCGGAACGTGCTTTAATCGTAGGCGAAGAATGAGCCTTACGAGTAAAGTATGCGGAGTGTTGATTTTTTGCGCAAGCATAAAAAATCAAACGAGCGCTCAGGACTTGTCCTGTCGTCAATAAATTTTATTAATTATAAAAAATTTTCGGAACGACAGGATTTGAACCTGCGACCCCTACCACCCCAAGGTAGTGCGCTACCAAGCTGCGCTACGTCCCGAAAATTTTAAATCTTATTTAATTGTCATGTTTTTAACTAATCATAACACAAAAATTACTAATGTGTGTAAAAATTTAGCATTTTGAGCTAATTATAGTATTACAAAAATATAAAATAAATTCAATTGATTTTTTGTGATTGTCTTAATTTTCTTTTTAGTATTTTAATTTGTTTTATGGTTAATATCGGAAGAAAAATTAAGTTTATAAAAGAGTCTTTGAGTGCAATTATATAATTTTTTTGTTGTTCAATTTGGTTATATTGTTTAGGTTTGGGACACGTGCAGAATTTTTGCGTGCAGATTTGAGGTTTATTTTTTAGTTTAAAGTTTTTGTTTTTAATATTTCCGAGATAATTTTTAATAGAAAAGCGTGATGAATAGCAGCGATATACTGACCCGTCTTCATAAATTACCGCGCTATTTTGTCCGGCTTGACATAGGTGAGCATATGTTTTCTTGGAGTTTTCTTGATCTAAAAAGTAGCTTTGTTCTTTTTTATTGTATTTAATATATTGGTTTAAAATTCTTACGTGTTGAAAGCTTACATTTGTATTATATTTATATGCAATTGATTTGATTTTAATGATTTCTTTTTCTTTTTTTTCTGTGAGTTTAAAAATTGGTATTAGAATGTTGGTTTTGGTTTGTTTAGGTTTTTCTGATAAAAATTGTTTTAATTTTTCAATTGTTAAATTAAAGTCTTTTATTTCATCTAAGTGTAGGCTTATATCTAATCTGTTTAATTTGTTTTCTGTTATTTTAAAGATTTTGTGGTAAATTTCCATTTGAAAGGAAAAGTTAGATATTAAATTAATTTTAAAACCTAAATTTGCAACTTTTTCTATTATTTCAAAGAATCTAGGATGTAAAATAGCTTCTCCACCTGTTATGGTTATTTCAAATTTCCTATCAAGTGTTTTTATAAATTTTAAAAAGCAGTCTATAATTTCGCTTGAAGCATGGTTTTTTTCTTCTTGCTCGAGTTTGCTTTGTGAACAATATAAGCAGTTTTGATTGCATTTTTGAGTAATTATAAAATCTATAAATTTTCCCATATAATGATTTTACAATAAAAAAATCTGCCTTGTTTTGTAAGGCAGATTTTTTTATTGTTTTAGTTGTATTAATATCTATAGTGAACAAAAGCTTTGTTTGCTTCAGCCATTTTGTGTGTGTCTTCTTTTTTCTTAACTGCTGAACCTGTAGAATTTGAAGCGTCCATGATTTCGTTTGTTAATTTTTCAATCATTGATTTACCGCCTCTTTTTCTTGCTGCTTCAATAATCCATTGAGAAGCAAGAGCAGTACCTCTGTCAGGTTTAACGTCAATCGGTACTTGATATGTTGAACCGCCTATACGGCGAGCTTTAACTTCAATTAAAGGTGTTGCGTTAGATAGTGCTTTTTTGAATGTTTCTATAGGATTTTCAGTTTTAGCTTTTTGTGAAACTTGTTCCATAGTTGTGTAGAAAATTCTTTGAGCTACAGATTTTTTACCTTTTTTCATTAATCTGTTAATAAATTTTGCAATATCTACGCTGTTATATATAGGATCCGGAGCTGGAATACGTTTTGCCGGTTTTGATCTTCTTGACATTATTTATCTTAACCTTTCTTACTTTTTAGCTTTTGCTTTTTTGGTACCATATTTAGATCTTGATTGCATTCTGTTTGCAACACCTTGTGTGTCTAGTGTACCTCTTATGATGTGATATCTAACACCGGGAAGGTCTTTAACCCTGCCGCCTCTGATCAGCACAACAGAGTGCTCTTGTAGGTTGTGTCCGATTCCGGGTATATATGAAGTTACTTCGAAACCGTTAGTTAAGCGTACACGAGCAACCTTTCTCATTGCAGAGTTAGGTTTTTTGGGAGTTGTTGTATAAACTCTCGTGCAAACACCACGTCTTTGCGGGCAACCTGTAAGAGCCGGTGAATTTGTTTTATCTTTAATTTTTTGTCTTTCTTTTTTAATTAATTGATTTATAGTAGGCATATTTTCCCCTTAATAATAGTTTACTGTACTATCTATTTCACTATAAACAATGTTTGAAGTCAATATTTTTTTCTTTTTAGTGATTTCATTGTTAACTTTTGTAAAAAAATCTTGTATAATAACTGTATGCAGAAAAAGAAGGTATTAGAAAAACTTGAGCATAACCTTTCACATTTTTTAATCAGCGAAATGTGCAAAAGTGACCCTTTAAAGCGAGGGTCTGCCGAAATGTACAAATACAAAGGTTTGTCTATAAAATTTGATACAAAGCAAAAAACCCATGAAAAAACAATTTCAATTCGAATTGGAGCTTTGGAAGCTGAATTTAAAATAGATTCGTGTGATAAAAATTCCGGTGCTTTGTCTCCTGAAGAAGAGCGCTTGATAATGATTTGGCTTGGAAAAAACGAAAACCAGTATTATATTAAAAGCATGCTTAAACCAAATACGGTAAAAAAGGAATTATTGATCGTACCTTTTGACTTGGAGAGCGTCTATGAAAAAATTTAGCCTTCAAAGCCTTTAAGAAGTTCTGCCGAGTATTGTTCAAAATTGCCTGCTATAATTGAATTTCTTAAATCTTTTGTAAGATTAATCAAAAAATGAATATTATGTATGCTCAATAGTGTAGCAGCAGTTGCTTCTTGTGTTTTATACAAGTGTCTTATGTATGCTTTTGTATGATTACGGCAAGCGTAGCAGTTGCATTTTTCATCCAATGGGGTAAAATCATCTTCGAATTGTTTGTTTTTGATAATTTTATTTCCCTGATATGTAAAAAATGTTCCGTGGCGGGCGTTTCTTGTCGGTAATACACAATCAAACATATCTATTCCGTATTTTATTCCATTAATTAAATCCACAGGAGTACCGACACCCATTAGGTATCTTGGTTTATTAAACGGTAATAGCGGTGCCGTAATTTCTGTTATGTGGTTTTTAATTTCTGTCGGTTCACCAACTGATACACCGCCTATTGCATATCCTGCTGCATCAAACCTAGATACAAATTCGGCGCTTTCTTTTCTCAAATCATCAAAAAAAGCCCCTTGAACAATCGGAAATAAGGCTTGATTGTAGTTTTTATGTGTTTCAAAACACCTTTCAAGCCATTTTTTTGTTTTATCCAGTGCATTTCTTGCTTGTTTATAATCACAAGGATAGGGAGCGCATTCATCAAATGCCATTATTATGTCTGCTCCTAAGTCCTCTTGGATTTCCATTGATATTTCAGGCGAAATAAAATGCTTTGAACCATTTTTCGGGTCTTGAAAATATACGCCGTCTTGCGTTATTTTTCTCAGTTTGGCTAGTGAAAAAACTTGAAACCCTCCGCTATCTGTCAAAATGGGTTTATGAAAATTCATCCAGCCGTGTAAACCGCCTGCTGATTTAACGCGTTTTGTTCCGGCTCTTAAATACATATGATAAGAATTTGCAAGAATTATTTGAGCGCCTGTTGCTAATATCTGGTCGTTAGTCAGCATTTTTACGGCGCTATTTGTACCGACAGGCATAAAAATAGGCGTCTCAATTTGTCCGTGCGGCGTTGTAAATAAACCTGCTCTGGCGTTTGATTGAGATGATGATTTAATAATTTCAAAATTAAAATAATCAGAATATGACATCTACTGTTTTAATCCGCCATGCTCGTCAAGAATGATTTCAAACATTGTTTTGTAGTTTTCACATAATTCATTTTCATTGAAGTATAAGTGAAGTTCTCTTTCTGCACTTTTTTCGCAGTCAGAAGCATGAACTAAATTTGTTGTTGAATATGATGAGAAATCCGCTCTGATTGAACCTACATCTGCTTCATCAGGTCTTGTTGAACCGACAATATGTCTAACGCCTTTTATTGCATTATTTCCTTCGATGACCATTGCAACAATAGGTCCTGAGGTAATAAAATCGATTAATTTCGGATAAAAAGGTTTGCCATAATGTTCTTCATAATGTTTTGCCGCAATTTCAGGAGTAACATTCATCATTTTAAGAGCAACGATTTTGTATGATTTATCTTCAAATCTTTGAATTATTCTTCCGATTAATCCTCTTTTAACTCCGTCCGGTTTAACTGCTACAAATGTTCTTTCCATAATATTACCTCTTATTAAATACAAGATAATTAGAACACAATTGTTTTATTAGTGCAAATTTATCTTTTTAACTATTTGTATGTTTAATTCTTAAAAGTAAACTTTTATTAAAATATTTTTTTATCTTATTTTTTTTATTATAATTATGATGTTAACTAGTGGAGTATGAGGATGTTTAAAAATAGCAATACTAATTGCTTACGAACAAGTGTTAGAAAAAGTCAAAATGTAAGCGAGTATTATTCAAACATAAATACTGCAGTTGCATTGGGAAAAACCCATGTTCCCATCAAACATAAACAATTAGCTGCTAATTATGTTTTAATAAAAAAAATATTTGGTACATGCGGTGCTTCAATACCCATTACAAATGCGGATAGAGCAGTTTTATCGCGTCATGGTTTTTTGCCTTTAGAGAATACTTCAATTGAGCAAATAAACAGACAAATTGAACAGTTGAAAAATTGGTCAAATGGAGGCGATATTTTATTGGCTGCATATGCAAATGAATTATTTGAAATAAGAATTAAAGAACTAAAATATTTACGCTTAACAACAACTGCAGCAAGAAGCATTGAATTTCAGGATGGATATAAAGCTTTTGAAAAATATGTTGAATACATAGCACGTTAATTCAAATTTTAATTAATTAATAAATGTTAAGTTGTCTATGGTTTTTCATGTTGAAATTTTCTTATTTAATGGTATTTTTTTACTAGGAGGTAAATATGATAAGAAAAAGCGCTTTATTATTTTTCGGTTTCATGTTGATTTGCTTAGGTCAATGCTATGCATTTGATAAAATGAAATCTGAAACCCCCGAAACACAGGTTAAATACCAACAAGAAGTTACTGATGACGATTTTAATTTTGTTGACAGCTCGAGTTATTTAACTGACGAACAGTTGCAAGAAGCTCAAGAAATCAATGAAATCGATGATAATGCCGGTTTTTGGGCTAAGATTATCAATTCGAGTCATTTTTCATCAGGAACAGCAACTAAAACTTATATTCCCATAAATAAAATTCAATAATCACCATAAAGCTTTTGGCATGTGCCTGTCAAGAAATTTGACGGGTATGTTGTCGTATACACATGTATTGAATTCTTTTTCAAGAGCTTTGTCAACGCTTATTGCAATAATCGGAACAGAAATTTTTTCAGACACTTCTTTTAAGATATTATAGCCTCTAATTATATCTTCTTTTGTTGTTTCATCTCCAAGATGTGTATTTGAAATTAAACCTGTTATTTTTTTCCAAGGTTTTTTGTTTTCTCCGCTGTTAAATTTGATATATTCTAAAATTGATTCAGTATCTTTTGTTTCAAATTTTGCAGTATTTACAACGAGATATATTTTTATATTTTGTTCTTTATCTATATCGTTTAGAATATCCAGTGTATCCAGACCTGTTACACCATATCCGACATCTATAATGATGTCGTCATTGTTTTTTTTAAGGCAGTTAATTTGTTCGTTGGTAACGTAGCTGCCTGCTTCGCCAAGACCAAAATAATCTGACTGTAATATTAGGTTAATTCCGTATCCTCGAAGGGTTTTTTCAATCGGACGCATGCAATATGCGGGCTCAACCGTATCTAAATCAACAAGAGTTATTGGTTTATTTTCTTTTATGTATTCAAGTGCTCTGTTAAGTGCATTTTCGCTTTTACCGGAAGCATACGCTCCTGTATATATTTCAACTGTTCGCATTTGTTTCTTCCTGATTTTGTTCGGCGCTTTTGTTTTCTTCTTCAAGTCCTAATATTTTTTGTTGTTTTTCGTATTCTTCAATTTCTTTTGTTGCCTCAGGCAGTATACTTTTGAATATTTCTACTAAATCGGGGTCAAATTGCTGTCCTGCACCTTGTTCAATTACCCTTAGAGCTTCTTGAGGTGTTAAACTATTTCTGTATGCTCTTTTTGATACCATTGAATCATACGCGTCAGCAATTGCAATTATTCTTGAACCGAGAGGAATTTCATCACCTTTTAATCCGTAAGGATAGCCACCGCCATTATAATATTCATGGTGATATTTAATAATTTCAGTTATTTCATAAAGTTGTTTAATGTCTTCCAAGATTTTTACACTGTAATGCACATGCATTTTAATTTTTTCATATTCTTCTTGTGTAAGTTTTTGACTTTTGTTTAAAATTTCTTCGGCTACACCAATCATTCCGATGTCATGGAGTAAACCTGCTAGTTCTATTTGGCTTACTTCAGTCGGATTTAGAGCTAATTTATTAACCATTTTCATAGAATAAAACGCAACTCTTCGGCTTCTGCCAAGGGTGAATGAATCTTTTGCATCAAGCGCTTCTATAATAGCTTTAACCGTTCCTGAGAAAAGGTCTTTTAAATCTGAAATTAAGTTTTCGTTATCTATTTTTAATTGATAGCACTCAAGCGCCGAATCAACAATCATTAAAAGTTCATCAGGCGTAAAAGGTTTTTTAATATAACGATATATTTTTGCATAGTTAATTGCATCTATTAATATTTTAACGTCAGAATATGCTGTCACCAATAAGCGCATTGTTCTTGGCTGCATTTCGTTGACTCTTTTTAAAAATTCAACACCGTCCATTATCGGCATTTTATGGTCTGATAATATACAGTCAAATTGTTGGTTTTTCAATATTTCAAGTGCTTCTATTGCACTATGAGCTTTTGTTATATCGTATTTAGAGCGAAGAGTTCTGTATAATAGTGCCAAATTATCTTCTTCGTCGTCTACAATAAGGATTTTATACCTCTTTTGCTCCATTTTGTACTCCGTTTTCTTGTCTTAAATCTTCTATTATTTCTTCTTCCATGGTTTTTTGTTTTTCATCATGGTTAATGGGAAGTGTGATTGTAAATTTTGTTCCTTTACCAACTTTTGAGTCTACTTCAATTGTACCTTTGTGGTCGTTGATTACTCTATATGAAATGCTCATTCCTAAACCTGTGCCTTTACCTACCGGTTTAGTTGTAAAGAAAGGATCAAAAACTTTTTTCAGGTTTTCTTCAGGGATACCTTCACCTGTATCTATGAATTCGATTTTAACTTTGTCATGGACTCTGTATGTATTTATTGTAAGAGTTCCTTCGCCTTTTATTGCATCTTGCGCGTTGTCTAATATGTTCATGAATACTTGATTTAATTGACCGCCATAAGCTTCAATTTTAGGTACATCCGGTGAATAGTTTTTAATAACGGTTATTCTGTTTTTATATTTATTGTTTAATATATTCAGGGTTGTATCTATTTCTTTTGGTATGTCAAATTGCGTTAGAACCATTTCTTCCATTCTTGAGAAGTTTTTAAGGTCGAGTATTATATTTTTTGTTCTTTGCGTTCCTTCCATACAGCTCTTGATTAAATCTTTAATATCTGTTCTTAGGAAGTCTAAATCTATATCTTTTCTTAGTTTTTCAATTTCGTCTTTTATTTCTTGCGGGAAGTATGTATTATTTTGTTCGTATAGGTCAATGAGTTTTAGTAAATCATCCACATAGTTTTGTAAAATAATAATGTTGCCATGGATAAAGTTTACAGGATTGTTTATTTCATGGGCAATACCCGCAACAAGTTCGCCAAGTGAGCGCATTTTTTCTGAGTGCACCATCATAGCTTGTGTTTCTTGCAGCTTATAATTAGCTTCTTCAAGCGCAATGGTTCTTTCTTGAACTTTAAGTTCAAGTGATGAATATAACTCGCGCAATTGGAAGCCCATTTCATTATAAGAATATATTAATTCGTTTATTTCCGTGAAATTTGAATTATCAATTTTTACGTCAAAATTGCCTTCGGTTATTTCTCTGGCTGCTTTCGAAAGTTTTTCAAGCGGACGTGAAACTATGCTTGACATTAATATACTTATTACTATACCTATTACAATGAAAATCGTTAATATATTCATAATCATTTCAAAAAAGTCATTGTAATATGAATTTAAGCTGCTGCCGGTAGGAATACCAAAATAAATTGTATGATTTCCAATTACCTTTGACAATTTTTGAGTGGTTCTATAATTTCCTGATCTGAAATTTTCTTGTATTGTTTTTATTCCGTCGCCAAGGATAATTTTATCTGTTGTATTGTCTTTTACGTAAACATAAGATAAAAGGCTATCCTTTTTTAGAAGGTCTATTATATTTTTTGTCGATTCATACGTTTTGTCTTGTTTTTTGTTGTCAAAAATAAATGATTGTATTAAGACAGTAGAAAGCGAATATCTTAGTTTAAAGATATCTGACTCATATTCACTTGCAAGGTTTTTTATATTAAAAAGGGTATAAAGCGCAAATAAGCTTGTTGTGATTATTATAACAATGCTCATTAATATCGCAAACCATACGCTTAGTTTTATGGTTCTGTATTTTTGTAAACCCAATTTGTTTAAGTCGATTTTTTTCATAAATCTCCCATGCTTTCATCTGATTCAAATGCTGAGGCAGAAGGGTCGGAAAAAATGCTCGGAATTTCGTAAGCTTTTTTTTCCTCCTGCTGTGTTGTTGTTACAATTTTATCGCTATAGTTATCTAATATTTTCCCTATAACTAATCCTATAAACCAAAAACAAAATGAAGCGGGTAATACTACTTTTAGTAGTATCATTGCGCTGTATAAATCAAGTGCCATATTATTTAAAAGGCATAACATTGATAATGCAATAATCGAACTTGAACAAAAAAGCGATGATAGCATTTTTGAATATCTAGCGTCTTTTTCTTTCATTAATACTGTTTGATTTTGCATGGTCGGTTAGTCGTTTTCTTTGTTTTGCTCTTCCATTTTGATTTTAAACGCATATTGTACAAGAACAATTCTGTCCATATTTTCCAGATTTACAAATTTACCTGATATCAGATAACATTTTTGTCCTTCATATTCGATTTCTTTAATTCTAATGGGCTGCATTGCACATTCAATTTTCATGTTGTTTGATAGATTGATTTCAATATCGTAATGCTTATCCAGCTCCAGCGCATTAGTTGATATTAATTTAATACCACCGGCAGATATATCTTCAACATGTTTTATGAAATTTGGTGCAAAATCTTTAAAAATAACACTGCCTTGGTTTAGTCCAACACGAGAATATTCTCTTCTTTGGATAATACTGTAATCAGGAACAATTGCAAGGGTTATAACCTTATCTTTTATATCAAGAATTTTTGTTTCAAAATAAACAAGACCAACATTGTTAACTCCAAAAACTTCAACATTTGAGCCTGTTGTATAGTCTATTAATTCGCTGTCATCTATTAAATTCAGCTTTGCGGTTATTTTTTCGTCATCAACATCAATCACATCAAATGCGCCTGAGCTTTTAAAGTTGTTTGGTATTATTTTAAAATCTTTTGCGCTTTTTATTATCTCTTTCATACAATATTCCTATTTCACTACATTGAGGCAGTTTTCATGTTGGCCCTTATTATGCCGACTGATTTAGCTTTTACATTGTTTGTTACTTCATTATACGACATAATTGTTATTTGCGGATACGTTCTTTCGATTAATTTTCTAAAAATCAACCTTATGGGTGAAGAGCACAATATGACGGGCTGATTTCCCGTTTGTTGGATTGCTCTTTCAAATTCTGAATTTAGGCTATCCATTAATCGTTTTACAAAATCAGGGTTTAGCGTCAAGCTTTCACCATCGGGATTTATGCCTTTTGCAATTTCTTGTTCGACTTCTTGGGTCATAGTTATTACAAGCAAATCGCCGGTGTCTGAAAGATTTTGTTTGCAAATTGTTCGAGCCAATGCTTGTCTGCATTGTTCTGTTAAATAATTGTAATTTTTATTTACCTTATATTGAAGACTCATTGTTTCCAGTATTGTTTTTAAATCTCTTATGGAAACTCTTTCTTTTAATAAATTTTGCATTACCTGTTGTACATCAGCGGTTGTCATTTCCTTCATTAAGTCATTTACATAGGTGTCATTGACTTCTTTTTTAAGGTTGTCTATCAACTGTTGAACATCTGATCTGGTTAAGATTTCAGCGGCATTTTTCTTAATGATTTCGGTTAAGTGTGTTGAAATAACTGCACTGGCCGAAACAACTGTATAACCAACAGATTCAGCGTATTCTTTGTCTTTTTCAAGTATCCAAATGGCAGGAAGATGAAAAGCCGGTTCTATTGCGCTTATACCTGTGATATTAGGGTCATCTTCTCCTCCCATTGAATTCATCGCAAGACTTCTATCAGGATATACTTCACCTGTTTCAATTGTCACACCTTTTAGTTTGATTTGATATGTATTGGGCGGCAATTGCAGGTTGTCTCTAACCCTTATTGACGGTAAAACAATTCCTAAATCCAAGGCTGTTTGGCGTCTTATTTGAGAAATTCTGTCTAATAAATCTCCGCCCTTTTCAACATCTAAAAGACTAACAAGTCTGTATCCTATTTCGATTTCAAGTGTTTCAACATTTAAAAGTTCTAAAACACTTTCTCTTGTTGCTTTTTTCTTCTTTTTGCCCAGTTTTTCAGCTTTTTTTGCTTCTTTTTGAGCTATTTCAGCTTTTTGCTTTGCTTCAATTCCTTCTTTGTACTTTTTGAAGCTGAAACCGCCGGCTATGGCTGATATTGTTAAAAATGGAATAGTAGGCATACCCGGAACAACACCCATAACAAGCAAAAGACCGCTAATTATTCCTAAAACTTTAGGATTTTGGAACATTTCGGTTCTTATATCTTCAGCTAATGATTTATCGGAGCCTGATGCACGAGAAATGATTAAGCCTGTTGCAGTTGATATAATAAGAGCAGGAATTTGAGATACAAGACCATCTCCCACCGTTAAAATTGTATAAGTTGAAAGAGCTGTCATAGGCTGCATTTTAAGTTGTACTATACCTATGATTAAACCGCCTACAATGTTTATGACGGTAATTATTATACCTGCCGTTGCATCTCCTTTAACAAACTTTGAAGCACCATCCATTGTGCCATAAAAATCAGCTTCTCTTAAAAGAGCTTTTCTTCTTCTTTTGGCTTCATTTTCATCAATTAAGCCGGAATTAAGGTCGGCGTCAATTGAAAGCTGCTTACCGGGCATGGCATCTAATGTAAATCTTGCGCTAACTTCAGCAACACGACCGGCACCGCCCGTTATAACCATAAAGTTGATTATTACTAAAATAACAAATATAACGGCACCTACAACGTAATTGCCGCCTATTACAAATTGCCCGAAAGATTCTATAACGGAGCCTGCATTAGCTTCCAATAAAATTAATCTTGTAGATGTAACATTAAGACCAAGTCTAAATAGAGTTGCAATTAAAAGTATGGTTGGAAAGCTTGAATATTCTAAGGGTTCTTTTGTATACAGGCAAACCAGTAAGATTAAAACTGAAAGAGAAATATTAAGCGTCAGTAACAAATCTAAAAGTTGAGCAGGGATAGGTATTACCATCATTAAAACAATGGTAACAAGACCAATAGCCAGAACTATATCATTATTTTTAAGTAAGTCTTTTAATTTCCCCAAAGCTATCCTTCAATTCATCCTTTTTATCGCCGTTTTTGTGAATATACGTATTGTAAAATTTCAGCTACGGCAACATATAGTTCTTGTGGTATTATACCATCAATTTCCACTAATTTGTACAAACTTCTTGCAAGAGGTTTATTTTCTACAATAGGTATTCCGTTATTTTTTGCAATTTCTCTGATTTTAAAAGCTACAAAATCAACTCCTTTAGCTACAACAACAGGGGCAGGAACTTTTAGAGGGTCATACATCAATGCAACCGCATAATGAGTAGGGTTAACTACAACTACATCCGCATCTTTAACTTTTGACATCATTTTTTGCTGCAGTATTTTCATTTGGAAAGAGCGGATTTTACCTTTAATTTTAGGGTCCCCTTCGATGTTTTTCATTTCGTCTTTAACTTCTTGTTTAGACATTTTAATGGATTTATTGTATTCCCAATCTTGATATTTTTTATCTAAAATTCCTATGATAATCAGCAAAATACAAATTGTAGCCAATAGTTCAAAAATTACAGATCCCATTACAACAAGCCCTGTGGATGGGTCAGCACCTATTAGGGAGAACAATTCTTCTTTTCTTTTTATAATTACATTAACACCTGCAAGAGCAACTATAATTGTTTTTACAATTGATTTTATCAATTCAACCATTTGCCGTGGTTTAAATATGTTTATTTTATCTATAAAAGCTTTTATGGCGTTTGATGGAGAAAGTTTGTTGAAGTTGGGTTTTAGCGCTTCTTTTGCAAATAGTGCTCCTGTTTGAAGTCTTAAAACTAAAATTGCCCCGATTGCTAAAAAAGCAAAAAACAGCAGCGTAATCTGGCAATAGTCATTTAAAAATGGCGCTAAAATTGAAATTGCGTCGTTATCGGAAATATTTTCAGGTTTTAAATCAGATAAAGTAGAACTAAGCATGCTTCTTAAATTGTCAAGCATTCGAGGACCCATGGTAAAAATCAATGCAAGTCCGAAAGACAGCACAAGAGAGGATGTAAAATCCTGACTTTTTGATATATGACCTCTGTCGCGTTCTTTCTCTTTCCGCTTGGGGGTCGCCTCTTCCGTTTTTTCGTTTTCTTCGTTTGCCATGGTTAATTATTCTATGTAAACAATAGGTTAATTGCTTGCATGTAGTTTTTAATCATTTCTTGCAGATATGTGTTTGTTGCACCTAAAAATGCTAACATTAAGAATATACCAATATATATTTTAACAGGTATTGCAACCATATATATATTCATTTGAGGCATCATTTTGCTCATCAATCCAAGTAAAATATCGCTTATCAGAAGAACTGAAAAAATAGGAAAAGCTACTCCAAAGGCTATTTTAAATAATTGAGCAAAAAGACTCATTAAAGCACCTATTATATTGTTGTCTAAAATTGGAAATACACCCATAGGTATTGCACTGAAGCTTGAGTTTAGCGCAATAAACAGCATTTGATATGCTCCTGTTGCGAGAAAGATTAAAGTTGTCAGATAAATATAAACTCTTGACAGTTCCGTTGAGCTTACGCCAGTGGCAGGATCCAATGCTTCAGACATAGAAAGCCCCATTTGGATGGATATAATACTTCCTGCCATTCTCACGCCTTCGATAATAAGGTTTGCAACAAAACCTATTAAATATCCGATTAAAAATTCAATTGCAATAAGTATTATAAATTCAGGCATGCTATGAGGCATGATGAAATTTTTTGATGCCATAACAAGAGGGTACATAATAAAAGCAATAGTTGCACTGAACCAAATTTTTGTCATAACGGGCGCTTGGATGCTTGAAAAAAAAGGAGCACTTATAATAAGACCTGTAATTCTTGTTAATACAAGCATGTAAATTATAATGTTGTATGGAGATAGTAAGTTTACAAGACTTGGTATTTGTGTCATCCTTGTTAATCTTTCTTTTATGAAATAAAGACTTTAATGTATTCAAACATTTCTTTTGTGGTTGATGTGAAAATATCTATCATCCAAGGCGCTGCAACAATTAAAACCAAAATTGCGGCAAAAATCTTGGGAACAAAAGTAAGTGTTTGCTCTTGAATTTGCGTTACTGATTGAATAATGCTTATTGCAAGACCAACAACTATTGCAGATAGCAATATTGGTGCCGAAATAATCATCATAAGCATTAGTGCTTTTTGTAACATTGTTAAAAATAAAGTTTCATCCATGTTTTATACCTTTACGTTACAAAACCTTCTATTAAAGATTTGGTTATTAAAAACCATCCGTCCACCATTACAAACATAATTAATTTAAACGGCATTGCTATTGTTGTGGGCGGTAAAAACATCATACCCATTGAAACAAGTACGGATGCTACAACTAAATCTATTACAAGAAAAGGCAGAAATATAACAAAGCCGATTTTAAAAGCAGTCTTAAGTTCAGAAAGAACAAAAGAAGGTATTAAGACATAAGTTGGAACATCTTTTTTTGTTTTTGGTTTTTCGATTTTTGCAAGTTTGACAAAAAGAGCTAATTCAGATTCGTGTGTTTGCTTGAACATAAAATCTCTTATGGGAACCATAGAGTTGTCAAGAGCTTGCTGTTGAGTTATCAGGTTTTTCATATACGGTTGATATGCAGTTTGGTTGATTTTAGATAATGTTGGTGACATTACAAAAAATGTCAGTATCAGAGCAAGACCGACAATAACCTGATTTGGCGGTAAAGTGGTTGTACCTATGGCTTGTCTTGTTAAAGAAAGTACAATAACAATTCTTATAAATGCTGTTGTCATGATGATAATGCTCGGAGCCAGAGTTAAAATAGTCAGCATTATCAAAATTTGTACGCCTTGAGTAAAATCTTGAGGGGTATTCATATCTTTCATGCCAACAGTAATTGTTGGCATTGAAAGTGCTGCATGCACCTTCAATGTCGAAATTAAATATAATACTAATACTCCCAATAAACTCTTTTTGGCTGTTAATTGCCTAATTTTAGATAACATTTTTCTTCCATCTTATAATCGTAAAATTTAATTTATTGCACAAAGACGCCCATGTGTCTGAATTTTGAGTATCTTTGTTTTTTAAGTTCTTCTTTTGTTAAACCTTCATATTCTTTTAGGGAATTAATCAAGGCTGTTTTTAAATTACCCGCCATTTCTTCTGCGTTATAATGTGCGCCTCCGATTGGTTCTTTAATAACTTCATCTACAATTCCGTATTTTAAAAGGTCTTCGCCTGTTATTTTAAGTGAATCAGTTGCAATTTTTGCCATGGATGCATCTTTCCAAAGAATAGAAGCGCATCCTTCAGGCGAAATTACTGTATAGTATGCATGCTCTAAAATCATGACTTTGTTAGCTACAGCTAAACCTAAAGCACCGCCTGAGCATCCTTCACCTGTTATAACCGCAATAATAGGAACTTCTAATTTTGCCATTTCTTTTAGATTTGTTGCGATTGCTTCGCCTTGTCCCATTTCTTCGGCTTTCATTCCGGGGTATGCACCCATTGTATCAACAAGAGTGATAATAGGTAAGTCAAAACGATTAGCATGTTCAAAAAGTCTTAAAGCTTTCCTGTAGCCTTGCGGTTGAGGCATACCAAAGTTGCACTCAAGATTTTCTTTGGTTGATTTACCTTTCATTGTTCCTATTAACATTACGGCTTTGCCGTCAATTTTTGCTATGCCGCCTGCAATAGCTTTATCGTCATAGCCGTGTCTGTCCCCGTGTAATTCTATGAAATCTTCGCACATGAAATGCACATAATCCATAAAATTAGGTCTTTGGGGATGACGAGCAATTTGCAGTTTTTGGTATGGTTCTAATTTTTCATACAGTTCTTTTTTATACACGTTTGTTTGTTCTTCCAATTTTTCAATCTCGCTATCATAATTTATATTTGCATCTAAACTGGTTTTTTTCAGTTCTTCGATTTTATCTTGCATTTTATATATGGGTTTTTCAAAGTCTAAAATTTGAACTTTTTTATTCGTGTCACTCATTTTTATTTCCTTATTTTTTGGTGTGCAGAGCAATTAATTTTGATAGTTTTTCTTTCATATCTTTGCGCTCTACAATAAAATCAATTTGTCCGTATTTTAGAAGATATTCTGCAGTTTGGAAGTCGGCAGGAAGTTTTTGTCTTATAGTTTGTTCAATTACTCTTCTTCCTGCAAAACCTATTCTTGCGCCTTTTTCAGCTATTATTATATCTCCGATTGTGCCGAATGAGGCTGTAACTCCGCCAAAAGTCGGTTCACATAATACCGTAATATATAATAATTTTGCGTCATTTAATTTTGCAACAGCGCAACTTGTTTTTGCCATTTGCATAAGACTTAGAGCGCTTTCTTGCATACGTGCACCGCCAGATGAAGTAAATACTACAGAAGGCAGTTTGTGTTCCAGAGCATATTCAAGAACTCTTGTTATTTTTTCGCCTACAACAGAGCCCATGGAGCCGCCCATGTATTCAAAATCCATGACGGCAATTGCTGTTTTTTGTCCGTCTATCAGGCATGTGCCTGTTATAACGGCTTCATCCAGTCCTGATTTTGCTCTTGCGGATTCTTGTCTTGCTTTATATGATTGCGTATCAACAAATTCTAAAGGATCGCAAGGTTTAATATTTGCAAACATTTCTTCGAAGCTGTCTTTGTCGGCAATTAATTCTATTCTTTTTCTTGCGCCTATTCTAAAATGATAGTCGCAATTAGGGCAAACCATTAAATTATTCTCTAAGTCTTTTTTGGGTAACTGGCTTGAACAGTTATAGCAAAGTGTCCAAAGTTTTCCTATTGAATCATCAATATGCACATCATTATCACGTGCGGCAATTTGTTGTATTTTCCTTTTATTAAACCAATCGGTTAAAGTCATAAATAATATCCTCACCAAGTAATTTAATGTAATTATATACTAAAATTTTAATTCAATACAAATCATTGCTAAACGTAAATTTTTTAACTATTATTAAACTATGCAAGCACAAGTATATAAAATACATTCGGATTTTTATTATGTTAAGAATTCTAAACATGAAAGTTTTGTTTGCAAATTAAGAGATGTTTTAAAAAAACAAAAAATAGATATAGTAACTGGTGATTTTGTTGAATTAAGCGACGATAATAATTATATTGTTGAACGTTTAAAGAGAAAAAATTATCTTTTAAGACCAAAAGCCGCAAATATTGATTGTGTACTTGTTGTTTCTTCCGTTAAAGAACCAGATTTGGATTTTATTCAATTAAACAGATATTTAGCTTATTTAAAATTTCATAATATAAACTCTATAATATGTATAAATAAAGAGGATTTAGAATTAAATCTTGAAGATAGAAAAACCCAAATAAAAAATATTTACGAAAAGTTAAATTATAAAGTATTTTTTATAAGTGCAAAAAATAATCTTGATTTAGACGATTTAAAAGATTATATAAAAGGTAAAACCGTAGCTTTGTGTGGTTTATCAGGTGTGGGTAAGACAACATTATTAAATAGTTTAAATCCTGAAATAAACCTTAAAACGGGCGAGGTTTCGCTGAAAACTCAAAGAGGCTGTCATACTACAAGACACTGTGAAATAATTGAATTTGGCGATTTTGTGATAATGGATACTCCGGGGTTTTCGAATTTAAAATTTGATTTTTTATTGCCCGAAAAAGTAATTGATTTGTTTGATGATATTAAGCTATATTCTAATGAGTGCAAGTTTGCAAATTGTTTGCACAATGTTAATATTGAGGGAATTTGCTCGGTATATGATAATTTAGATAAAATTGACAAATCAAGATATGAAAGTTATTTGACTTTTTTGGCTGAAGCAATCGAATATAAAGAAAAAATTTCAAAAAGAAGCATAAAAGAGGAAAGTTTAAACAAAAAAACCGGTCATAGAATCAGTTTAAAAATATCAAAAAGAAAAAGGGAAATTTCCAGAAATACCCAAAAGCAAAAAATCAAGGGAGAGGAAAATGAAATTTATCGAGTATAAAAGTTTAATTCAAGATAATCTTAAAAAGTATTTCCATGAATATTCCAAAAATTCATCCTATTCATCTGAAATATGGGAGTCTATGGCATATACGACATTACTGGACGGTAAGAGATTAAGAGCAATTATGTGTCTTGAAGTTGCAAGACTGTTTAACGGGTCTTTTTTAGAAGCCATGCCTATAGCATGCTCATTAGAAATAATGCATGCTTATAGTTTAATTCATGATGATTTACCTTCTATGGATAATGATGACATCAGAAGAGGAAAGCCCTCTAACCATAAGGTATATGGAGAAGCAATTGCAACATTAGCGGGAGATGCTCTTATTTCTTTTGGCGCCCAATTGATTATTGACAAAATGAAAAATAAAATGCCTGATGATGTTATTTTGGATATTACGAGAGATTATTTGATTTGTGCGGGTGCAAAAGGCATTGTAGCTGGTCAATGCGCCGATATAAAAGCGCAAAATAAAGAAATTAATATTGATAATTTAAAATATATTCACAAATACAAAACCGGTGCACTTTTTAAATGTGCCATTTTGTCGGGTGCAAAGTTTGCAAATGTAGATAAAGATATATTAACTAAATTGGAGCAATATGCCGATAATTTCGGAATATTATTTCAAGTTTATGATGATATTATTGATTGCACCTTAACCAGCGCCGAATTAGGCAAAACAGCGGGTAAAGACAAGCTTGAAAATAAGATGACTTATGTCAGCGTGTATGGTTTAGAAGAAGCTAAAAATATTTTTTATAGCCTAATAAATGAAAACCATGATATACTTAATTCGCTTGGTATCCATTCGGATATATTTGATGATATTTATGATATGCTTATTGAAAAGGTGAAAAAGTAGTGGGAGAGTTTCAATTTTATAATACCGGATATGAAGCCTTGGCAAGCGGTCTTTTGTCGGCTTCAATAGCGCAATTTATTAAAGTAATTACATATTTATGCACGCATAAAAAAATCAATTTTAAAATATTTACCACAACGGGCGGAATGCCAAGTTCTCATACGGCAGGTGTAATAGCATTATCTACATCGGTTGCTTTAATACAAGGACTTGATTCATTGCTTTTTGCGGTATCTTTGGGTTTTTCTTTGGTAATAATGCAAGATGCTGCAGGATTAAGGAGGGCAGCCGGTAAAACTGCCGCTACCTTAAACCGATTGGTAGATGAATTTGTTCAAAAAAATCAGGAAGTTAAACCTTATGCTGCTTTAAAAGAATTATTGGGACATACCCCTTTGGAAGTTTTTTGCGGCATGCTTTTAGGTATTTTTATCCCCTTTGTGGTGCATAATTTTAACTCAATTGTTGCGTATTTGAGTTGATTTATACGCTTCTTTTTAAAATTTGCGATAGTGTGGCGTCTTTTCTTATTCTATCTTTTACTCTTTGTTTTGATTCTGATAGTTTGAAAAAGTCATCGTTAAATTTGCACAATCCTATGGCTGATGTTTCATCATCATTAAAGCTGAAAAGTTTTTTGATTATATCCATTTTAACCTCGTTCATAGTATATATTTAATGACGTGTTTAATTAAGTCAATTTTAATTATAATTTTTTTAAAATAATTTTTGCTCAACAATTTTATTATGGTTTAATTATAGATATGGCTAATATTTTAAATGACACATATACAAAAGAGCAGTACCAAGGTTTTTTTGAAGATTTTTCTTACGACAAAATAATGTCTGTTTTAAAAAATGATGAAACCGACGACTTTGAAAAAATTTTTGCAATTATTAACCTTAAAGCTTTTTTATCTGAAGATGATTTTATTATTTTTATAAATCATCTGACAAATCATTCAACCCCTGTAAGAGAGATTAGCGCATATAAGCTTGAAGAATTTATTAATGATTATAGAGAATATTTTTTTCTTGAATTTTCAAAAAATAAATTGCTAGATGGAATAATTGATATTAACCCTAACATATCAAGGGCTGTTTGTTCAGTGATTAAATCAATTGATGATTTAAAACCTTATTTTGAAAAAGAGATAATTAAAAGGCTAAATTGTTTATTGCTTGAAATTAAAGAATATCAGGCAAAAAGCGGAGATATGTTCGATGATGGCAAAAAAAATCGCAAAAACCATGCCAAAAACAAAAAACTCTTTTCTCTTTATTGGTATTTAGAGGCGCTTTGTGTGTGTATAACCAACAAAAATAACGATAAAATCATTGAAATATTAAAAAATACGATAAAATTTTGCGATTATACAATCAGGGAGAAAACCGCTAAAATTCTTGTTAATATTGATAATGCTCCTTATGAATTATTACAAATCGCAAAAAATGACCAAAATTTTTATGTAAAAAATCAAGTTTATGATAAAATTAACTTTGAAGATTAGATTAACAGGAATGATATATGATTTCAGTAAACGATTTAAAAACAGGTTTAACATTAGACATTGATAACGGACTTTGGTCTGTTGTTGAGTTTTTACATGTAAAACCCGGAAAAGGTGCTGCATTTGTAAGAACTAAATTAAAAAATGTTGAAACAGGTCAAGTAGTTGAAAAAACGTTCAGAGCAGGCGAAAAAGTTGCAAAAGCAATGTTAGACAGACGCGAAATGCAATATTTGTATAAAGAAGGTTCTGATTTGGTTATGATGGATCTTGAAACATACGAACAATTGCCGGTTCCTGCTGATAGAGTCGGCGATGGAATTAAATATTTAAAAGAAAACATGACAGTTCAAATTTTAATGCATGATTCAAAAATAATCGGTATTGATTTACCTAATTTTGTTGAGCTTGAAGTTATAGATACTCCTCCGGCCGAAAAAGGAAATACTGCACAAGGCGGTTCAAAACCTGCTACTTTAGATGGCGGCGCCGTTGTAAACGTTCCTTTCTTTATTCAAGTTGGAGACGTATTGAGAATAGACACGAGAACAAACGAATATTTAGACAGAGTGTAAGGATACCTGAAATGAAATATGAAATAGAGTACATTGAAAAAATTGCTAAAGTAATTGCTGATAACCAGTTGACGGAAATTATTCTGGAAGATGGCGAACAAGCTATCACTGTTAGAAAAGAAGCAGTATATATGCAAGGCGCTGCTCCTGCTGTTGTTAACAGTATTGCTCCTGCACAGGTTAGTGCACCTCAAGTAAGTGCTCAAAAAGAAGAAGCAGCTGTGGATAAACCAAAAGGTACTGCAATAACTTCTCCTATGGTAGGTGCATTTTATGCAGCTCCGGCACCGGGTGCTAAGCCTTTTGTTAAGGTTGGCGATGTAGTTAGTGCAGGGCAAGTTGTTTGCATTGTTGAAGCAATGAAATTAATGAATGAAATTGAATCGGAAGTTTCCGGAAAGATTACGCAAATTTGCGTTGAAGATGGTCAAAGTGTTGAATATGGCCAAGTTTTAATGTACGTTGAATAAAAGGATTTATATGAAAGCAAAGACAAAATTTTGTCTTTGCTTTTTTAAGGTTAGTAGATATGTTTAAAAAAGTATTAATAGCAAATAGAGGCGAGATTGCCGTTCGTATCATCAGAGCATGCAGAGAGTTGGGGATAGCTACGGTTGCAGTTTATTCACAGGCAGATGCGCAAAGTTTACATGTTTCTTTGGCAGATGAAGCATATTGCATTGGACCTGCTCAAAGCTCAAAAAGCTATTTACATATTCCTGCTTTAATTTCTGTAGCATTAACATCGGGAGCTGATGCAATTCACCCTGGATACGGTTTTTTATCTGAAAGAGCCGATTTTGTAGATATTTGTGAAGAACATCATATTAAATTTATCGGTCCAAGTGCAAGTGCAATGATGAAAATGGGCGATAAAGCAAATGCAAGAGCAACTATGGAAGCAAACGGAGTTCCTATTACTCCTGGATTAGGAATTGTAGATAACACAGACACAATAAGAGAATTTGTTAAAAAGGTCGGTTATCCGATTATTATTAAAGCTACTGCAGGCGGCGGCGGAAAGGGTATGAGAATTGTTCGCAAGGATGAAGAATTAGACGATGCATTTAATTTGTGTCGTTCTGAAGCACAAAGTGCTTTTGCAAATCCTGAAGTGTATGTTGAAAAATTTATTGAAAACCCAAGACATATCGAAGTGCAAATTTTAGCAGATAGTTACGGTAATGTAATTCATCTTGGAGAAAGAGATTGTTCTGTTCAAAGACGAAATCAAAAACTATTGGAAGAAGCTCCTTCTGTTGCAATATCGGAAGAAATCAGAAAACAGATGGGAGAAGCTGCTATTAATGCTGCTAAATCAATAAATTACGAAGGTACAGGTACAATCGAGTTTCTGTTGGATGAATCTGATCCTAAGAATAAAAAATTCTATTTTATGGAAATGAACACAAGGGTGCAGGTTGAGCATTGCGTAACGGAAATGATATCAAATGTTGATATTGTTAAAGAACAGATTAAAGTTGCGCAAGGTGAAAAGCTTTCATATACTCAAGATGATATTAAGCTTGTTGGACATGCAATTGAGTGTCGTATTAATGCTGAAGATTACGAGAAATGTTTTATGCCATGCCCTGGAACAATTGAAGGCTATATTGCCCCCGGCGGCTTTGGTACAAGAGTTGACTCTCATGCTTATACAGGTTATAAGATACCGCCGTATTATGATTCTTTAGTCGGTAAAGTAATTTGCTGGGGAAGAGATAGAGATGAAGCTCGCAAGCGCATGTTAAGAGCATTGAATGATTATGTTATCACAGGCGTTAAGACAACAATCGGTTTCCATAAAAAAATTCTTAATAATTATAATTTTATTTCAGGTGATTTTAATACAAGTTTTATTGAAAAAAATTATCCTGAAGTTTTATCTAAAAAATAAGGTAGATAATGCAGTTTAATTTAGATTTTAAAACTGAAGAATTTTTAAAAATTATATTAAAAAACGCCCTCAATCAAAAGATTAGGGTGTTTTTTGCCGGTGGTGCCGTAAGAGATAATCTTTTAGGAGTTCCAACAAAAGATTTTGATATTATTATTATGGGAAATGCTGTTGAATTTTGTTCTAGAATTCCTGAAATAAAAGTTAAATCAGTACACAAGGATTTTTATACGGTAAAAGTCTTATATGATAACCTGATTTTTGATGTTGCATCTACAAGAACTGAAAAATACCCTTATAGCGGATGTTTGCCTGTTGTTGATGAAATTGGGGTTGATTTAGCTAAGGATGTTAAAAGAAGAGATTTTACCATAAATTCAATGTATTGTGAGCTCAAATTAATTAATAATTCAATTGAGTATTTTTTGATAGATTTAGTTTGTGGAGTTGAGGATTTAAAAAATAAAACGCTAAAAGTTTTGCACGATAAAAGTTATATTGACGATCCGACAAGAATTTTAAGAGGCTTAGGCTTTAAATATAGATTTGGATTTGATTTTTCTAATCATGATTGTGATTTAATTAGCGGGTATTTTAAACATATTAACCGTGAAAATATGTCTGTATCAAGAGTGTGCGAAGTGTTTAAAAAAATATTATCTTTTGATTGCGCGGATAATATATTTAGAGAAATAGTCGAAAAAAAGTATTATAAAATTTTATTTGATGATGATTTATATGTTGATTTTGATTTAATTAAAAAAATAATTTTTGATTTAGAATTAACAAATGAAGAAAAATCAGATTTTCTTTTTAAGATTTTAGAAAATAATTTTCAAAAAATGATAAATGAATCTTCTATAGCTTCTTTAATAAAGTTGTTTTCCAGAATGGATAAACCGTCTTTAGCGTATTATTTATACAAAACACAAGATATTAATGTATATAATTATCTTAAAGCAAAAGAAATTAAGCTTTTTTTAAACGGTAAGGATTTAATTAATCTTGGTTATAAAAAAGGACCTGTATTTTCAGAAATACTGGATAAATTATTAGATGAAAAGTTTAAAAATCCTCTAAAATTCCCTAGTATCAACGAAGAACAGGCATTTGTCCTTGAAAACTTCCCATTGGATTAGTTTTATAACAAAAATTTGAAAAGTTTACATTTCTTAATTATTCAATTCTTGCAAAGCATTGTAAAATCTGCATTTTGCTTTTTTAAAATATTAATTTTGTAAAAATGTCTTGTTGTTTGGTTAGAATTCCTTTCATTTGGTGCATTGTTTCTTTGTAACTAAATTAAATAAGCACAAGGATGTATTACTAAGGCTTTATGAAAGGAGCTCATTTATGTCAGTAGTTATTAACACTAACGTGGATTCAATTAAAATCCAAACACTTTTGTCAAATTCAACAAGCGGTTTGTCTCAAGCCATGGAAAGAATGTCTTCAGGTTTGAAGGTTAATTCAGCAAAAGATGATGCCGCAGGTACAGTTATTTCTGCTCGTATGCAAGTACAATTGGATGGTAACAAAATTGCTCAAAACAACGTACAAAACGGCAATGCATTGTTATCAACTGCAGAAGGCAACCTTGATGTAATTCAAGACAACTTATCAAGAATTCGTGATTTGACTCTTCAAGCAAAAAATGGCACTTATTCAGATGATGAAATTCAAGCAATGCAAGATGAAGTAGCACAACGTATTGATGAAATTGACAGAATTTCAACTTCATCTAAGTATTCATCATTATCATTATTTGATGATGCAGATTTACAAGCAGATGGTGTAACATTCCAAGTAGGCGCTGATTACACTGAAGATAATACAATCTTAGCTGATAAGAGTATTTTTGAAGCAGTTACATTCTCAGCTTTAACAGGTATAACAAAAGCATTTAATTTAACAACAATGAACAATGATCAACCGACAGCTGATACACCTGCTGCAGACTCATTTGCTGAAGCAGTTAAGAACCTTGATGGCGCTATTGATAACATTACAGCAAGAAAATCTCAAATTGGTTCTGTTCAAAACCGTCTTGAATCAGCTCTTGATACATTAACTACACAATATGAAAACTTATCAAGCGCTAAATCAATCATAACAGATGCTGATATTGCTTCTGAAGCTTCTAATTTCACACAACAACAAATACTTCAACAAGTATCAACATCATTGTTGGCTCAAGCAAATCAAGCACCATCAATTGCATTAAGCTTAGTATAATAAATAATTATATAAATAATTATTTACCTCCGAATTTTATTCGGAGGTTTTTATTATGTTTTTTAAAAAAGATAACCTGTGATATTTTGTTGTTCCGTATTTTTTAATTGCTTCAATGTGATTTTTGGTTAAATAACCTTTGTTTTTTATCCAGTCATATTGGGGATGTTCAAGGTGAATTTTATCCATGTATTTATCTCTCGAAACTTTTGCCAAAATACTTGCTGCGGCAATTGAAGCAGATTTTGAATCGCCTTTTATTATGAATTTTTGTTTTTTGTCGAAATTTTTAATAAGTTTATTTCCGTCAATTAGTGTTAGGGTGTTGTCGTTTTTTAGTTGATTTATTACATCTTCAACAGCGTATTTCATAGCCAAAAGTGATGCTTGCAGGATGTTTATTTCTTCAATTTTTTCTACTGTCACTGCTTTTATTGACCAAATGGAATTATTTTTAATTATTTCATACAGATTTTCACGTTTTTTGGGAGTTAGTTTTTTTGAATCGTTTAAAGTTGTATATAGCTCTTCTGTATTTATTTCTCTATTAAAACACACTGCCGCTGCCCAAACCCCGCCTGCAGCGGGACCTCTTCCGGCTTCATCTGTTCCTATTATAAAGTTAACATTATTAATTGTTTTTTCTTGGCTGTCAAAATCAAATAATGTCATAGTCTTCAACTCTCTCAAGCGTAAATTTTCCCATTTTTCCATCTCTAAAACTTGAAAGTAAAATTAATGAAGCTCTTTTTGTGTCAGGAATTGAATTTTTTAAAATCCAATTTTTTTTGAGAGCAATTGAGCTAAGATTAATTTCTTCGTTTTCTGAAAAACCGTAATATTTCCTTATTTCTTGGTTATAGTATTTTAAAAGAATTTCTATTAATCCACAAGCAACATATTCGCTATCATAAGCATTTTCGCCAATTGAATTAACACAAGCCAGTTTAAGTGCTTGAAATTGGTCATCTTGCACGGTTGGAATTATTCCCGGAGTGTCAAGTAGTTCGACTTTGTCGTTTATTCTAACCCATTGTTGCTGGCGTGTTACACCTGCTTTTGCCCCTGTTTTTGTTTTTGCTCTTTTAACAAGACGGTTAATTGTGCTTGATTTACCAACATTTGGCATTCCTATTACCATGGTTCTTGTGGGTCTTGGCATAAGTCCTTTAAGTATTCTTTTTTGCATAATTTCTTTAGAAAGATTAACAACCTCAGAAATTATTAAATTAATATCATTTTTATTGGAAAGACTTGTTGAAATTACTTTGCAACCTGTTTTTTTATTTAAAAAGGCTGCCCAAGGCTTGTTGTATTCGCTGTCTGACAAATCGGATTTATTCATTAATATTAATCTCGGTTTATTCAAGCAGAGTTCATTTGTGTTTTTATACCAGCTTGAATAAGGAATTCGAGCGTCTGTTACTTCTATAATTACATCTACCAGATTTAGTTTTTCTTTTAGTTGTTTTTGGGCTTTTGCAATGTGTCCCGGATACCAATGTATATGGCTCATAATTTACCTTTATATTAATAATGCCTTGAATATGCAAATTGCAGATATCCAAGGCATTACAAAAACTATTTTGAAAAAATTATCTTTTTTCCATTTTTTCTCTAATACGAGTGGCTTTGCCTGAACGTTCTCTAAGGTAATAAAGTTTTGATCTTCTAACATCACCTTTTCTTAGAACTTGGATTTTTTCAATTCTGGGAGAATATACCGCAAACACACGTTCAACGCCAATACCTTGGAAAACTTTTCTAACGGTGATTGTTTTGTTGATTGAACTGCCGTGTTTTTTAATTACAGTACCTTCGAACGCTTGAGTTCTTTCTTTGTTTCCTTCAATAATTCTTACGAATACTTTAACAGTATCTCCGGGATTAATTTCAGGCATTTCTTTTTGCGTATATTCTTTTTCTAATTCATCAATGATGGGATTCATTTTTTTGTCCTTTTTGTAAGTTATTCTAGCATATTCCATATTATATTAAACATAATTAATAAACAAGTACTTTAGGTAAAGATTTATTAACAAAAGTTTATTTTTTTCTTATTGAGTCCTTTTATCCTATAATATAAGTCGGTATGAAAAATAAAATTTTGCTATTTTTTCTTTTACTTTTACTATTTTGCAGCTTTGTTTTTATTAATTTTTACCATGCTAAGCCTGCTAAACATAAGATTATTAGAGTTGTCGAAGCCGATGAGTTTTATATTGATTTAAATGATGATAATTTTGCTGCTGAAAATGAACATTTTAAGCTCGAAGGAGTTGTTTCGTATAAGCCTTTTAAAAATAAGAAAACCTTGGAAGTTGCAAAAAGCTTGGGGTTAAGTGTTGATGAATATTTAAAAGCAGGATTTTGTTCCAGAAATTGGGCTTTTAAAAATTTGTACAATAAATTTGTTTATATTGATTCAAATCTGCCTCCATATAATAAAGATAAACCAATAAGGTATATTAAAGTTAAATATAATAATACTGATTTAGGGGCTTTTCTTTTAAAATCGGGTCTTGCTTATGTCTATAAAGATTGTAATGCAGCTGAATATTTGCAATTATACAATCTTAAGCAAACAAAATTAAATGCCAAAGAAATATCAAAAGTTACATTTTATATTGTGAATTTAAGAAACGATGTTGTTCATAAAATTGATTGTAAGTATGCTCAATTAATTTCAAATGCTAAAATAATTACAAAAAAATCTTTGGATAATTATAAACGTTGTTCGTTTTGCTTTTTAGCTAAAAATGAACCAAAGCAAAACATAATAAAACCTAATTTTAAATTTGAAAAATCAATAAATAAGAATTTCGGCGATATTGAACTTTTATTAATTAACCCTCTTGAATTTTCTAAACCTAATAAAAATTGCAAAAATGTGTTTTGTAAAACCCTTATAAGAGAGATAAATTCTGCAAAAAATAATATTGATATTGCTCTTTACGGTATGGGCGATCAAAAAGAAATATATGAAGCTTTGTTAAATGCTAAAAAAAGAGGTGTGAAAATAAGAAGCGTAGTTGATTATTCAAAAAATATGGATGAAATTTACCCGTTTACAAGAAAATTTATTCAGGATTTTAATTCCGTTACAGATAAAAATGAAGTTTTAATGCATAATAAATTTTTTATTTTTGACGATAAAAAAGTTTTAACAGGGTCTTCTAATGTTTCTTCAACAGATAGCGGCGGATATAATGCTAATAATGCTGTTTTAATTAATTCTTCAAATGTTGCATCTATATATAAAGATGAATTTGAAAAAATGTATAATTCAAAATTTTCCCTTCAAAAACAAAAGAGTTTAAAGTCTTCCGTGAATGTCGGCGAGTCTGTTGTTAATATTTATTTTTCTCCTTCTGATGCTGTTTTAGAAAATGCCCTAATTCCCGCAATTAAAAATGCAAAATCTGAAATATTTGTTTCAATATTTTATTTGACTGATAAAAATTTAATTACCGAATTAATCAATGCTAAAAAGAGAAATGTGAATGTTATGGTGTTGTTAGATAGTGTTGCTGCTTCAAATTTTAAAGACAGAGTATATTTTTTAAGAAATAATTCAATTCCTGTTATTGTCGAGAATTAGAAAAAAAAAAACCATGAAAAAACTATTGTTATTGATTCTAAAATATTAATTTTAGGAAGCTGTAATTTTTCAAAAAGCGGTTTTTACAAAAATGATGAAAATGTAGTAAAAATATTAAATCCTAAAATTGCTTCTTTTTACAGAGAATATTATTTATTTTTATTTAATTCTATAGATAAAAAATTCCTGCATTATATTCCGAGAGCCGAAGGCCCCGAATCAAAAAACTCTTGTTTTGATGGTATTGATAATAATTATGACGGCAAAAAAGACAGCGAAGATGAAGCTTGCCAAGTTTTAAAATAGTTTAAAATGTTAAGTTGTTTGCAATAGTATAAATTTTTTTGTTATTATATTGAATATAAATAACGCGATAAGGATAAAAAAATGGAATTTTTTAGAAGGCATAGAAAAATTATTGTTATTATATTAACCGTGTTTTTGGTTGCATGGATGGTTGGAATAGGTGCTTTTCTGAGTGTTATATTATAATTAAAATGAATTGTAGAATAGCTAAAAAAAATAATATAGTTTTATTTATCGCATGCTTTGTTTTCTTTTTTTGCATGAGCAGCGTTGACTGTTTTGCAACGCCAAAGTTAAATGAGCAAAAAAATCAAATTGAAGTTCAAAGAGGACATGCTAAAAAAGAAATTCATAAATTAAAATTATTGGAAAAAATTGAAACAAACAGGCTGTATCGAAATCAGCAAAAATTAGAATATACTCAACATAGCTTGCATAGAAGCCAAAAAGAGTATGATAATGCAAAAAATGAAGTCATCAGCTTGGAAAAGAAACTTGATGTTCTGTTAGCGGAAAATAAAAGACATCAGGCATATACATCTAAAAGACTTGTTCAAATTTATAAGCATAAAAGAAATAATTATATAGATTTTCTGTTGAATTCTGATGATATTAATGCCTTTTTGGATAGATTGTATTTTGAAAACATTGTAATTTCTTATGATAAAAAGAGACTAGAAGAAACAAGGGTGGTAGCAAAAGAGATTTTAGCAGTTAAAGCCAGAATTGAAATGCAAAAAAGAAATCTTGAATCGTCCATTGCAAGCATAAATCGTCAACAAGAGGATATCCAAGATGCAATTTCCAAAAATGAAAAATTAATTGAAAAGTTAAAAACAGATAGAGCCACTTGGGAAAGAGCGGAGAAAGATTTAGCTCGCCAATCAAGAGCAATTAGCCAGATGATTAATCAGGAGATGAAGCGCAACCAAAAAGAAGGCAAGAGCGTTGTTGTTACAGGTGGATTTACTCGTCCGGTTGGAGGCA
>CALVET010000043.1 GCA_944326675.1 Candidatus Gastranaerophilales bacterium | reverse complement strand
GTGCTGTGCTAAAGTTGTTTTACCTGATGATTCAGGACCGTAGATTTCAATTATTCTTCCTCTTGGTACACCGCCAATTCCAAGCGCAATATCTAAAGCAAGTGAACCTGTCGGAATACATTCACAATTAACGCTTGATTTATCACCAAGACGCATGATTGAACCTTTTCCAAAATCATTCTCAATTTTATCTAATGCTAATTTTAGCGCTTTATTTTTTCCTTCTTGGATGGCTTTTTGCTCTTTTTCATCAATTTCTTTTGTCGGTGCTGCGCACATAAACTTTTCCTCACTTCCCTAATATTAATTATTATTATATAATAAAATCTATGAAAACTCTAACACTTAATAATTTTGAAATCGGAAAAGATAAACTGACAATTTTAGCAGGTCCTTGCGCTATGGAAAATGAAGAAATAACCATGACCACTGCTAAAAAATTAAAAGAAATTTGTGCTAAATTAGATATTAATTTTGTCTTTAAAACCTCTTTTGATAAAGCAAATCGCTCTTCACTAAATTCATATAGAGGTTTAGGAATTGAAAAAGGATTGGAAATCTTAGCTAAAGTTAAAAAAGAACTTAATTTACCAATAGTTACAGATATCCATGAGCCTTATCAAGCTGATATTACAGCTAAAGTAGCTGATATCATTCAAATTCCTGCTTTTTTATGCAGACAAACAGACCTGCTTGTAGCAGCTGCTAAAACAGGGAAAATTGTAAACATTAAAAAGGGTCAATTTTTATCACCTTATCAAATGAAATCAATTGCTCAAAAAGTAATAGATTCAGGAAACGATAAAATTTTAATTACAGATAGAGGAACATCATTTGGCTATAATAATCTTGTAGTTGATATGAGAGGTGTTCAAATTATTCAAGATGAACTTGGTTATCCCTTGGTTTTTGACGCTACTCATAGCGTACAAATCCCCGGAGGTCATGGAGAAAGCTCAGCAGGGGAGAGAAAATTTGTTCCTTTGTTAGCTAAAGCTGCAGTTGCAGCAGGGGCAAAATGTTTATTTTTTGAAATACATCCAAACCCCGATTGTGCACTTTGCGACGGGGATAACATGCTTAAACTTGACAGTTGTGAAGAAACTTTTGATATTTGTAACAAAATTTTCAAACTTGTTAATTAACTTTTGAAATTCTATGCTGTTCTATTAAAACCATCAAAACAGAAACATCGGCAGGCTTAACTCCGCCTATTCTTAAAGCCTGACCTATAGTTTTTGGTCTTATTTTATTTAATTTTTCTTTTGATTCTGTTGATATTTGTTTAATTGCATTATAATCAATATCATCAGGAATTCTTATTTCATCCGTTTTAATTTGTTTATCAATTTGATCTTGCTGACGTTTAATGTAACCATCGTATTTAATTAAAATTTCAGCTTGTTCTTCTATATCTCTTGTTAAATAATTGTCAGGAGAATTAACTCTTGATTTATAGCCTAATTCTTTTAATATTTTAAAATCTACATTCGGTCTTTTTAAAATATTAAAACCATTTGTTCCAAGCTCCAAAGCTTCATTATATTTTGATAAAATTTCTTTATTTTTTTCATTTGCACTAATTTTAAATTCTTTTAAATTTTCAATTAATCTGTCAATTTCGTTTTCTTTTAATCTTTTTCTTTGAATATCCGATTCTTTAACAAGCCCTGTTTTATATCCTAACTCCATTAATCTTAAATCAGCGTTATCTTGCCTTAAAATTAACCTGTATTCACTTCTTGAAGTTAGCATTCTATAAGGTTCATCAATATCTTTTGTAATTAAATCATCAATTAAAGTCCCGATATATGAATTTGAACGGGTTAATTCAATATATTCTTTTTTATCAAGATAATTTTTAGCATTAATTCCTGCTACTAAGCCTTGAGCTGCAGCTTCTTCATAACCTGAGGTTCCATTTATTTGACCTGCTAAAAATAAACCTTTAATTTTTTTAGTCATTAAACCGTTATCTAATTCAAGAGCACAAACACTGTCATATTCAACAGCATAAGCAGGTTTTATAACTGATACATTTTCCAAACCTGAAAGTGAATGTATCATTTGAAATTGTGCTTCAATCGGTAGTGAGGTTGAAAACCCTTGAATATAAACTTCATAAGTATCTACACCTTCAGGCTCGATAAAAATATGATGAGAAGGATTGTGGCTAAATCTAACCACTTTATCTTCAATACTTGGACAATATCTTGGACCGACTCCTGTTATTAAACCTCGATATAAAGGTGAATATTGAAGATTTTCTTTAATTATTTGATGGGTTCTTTCATTTGTTTTTGTTAAATAACAAGGATATTGTTTTCTTATCGGGCGGTTGGGTTTGTAGCTAAAAAACCTTGGCATTCCATCTATCACTTCATCCCCCGGATGAAGCTCAAGTTTTGAATAATCTATTGTTCTACCGTCAACTCTGGCCGGTGTTCCTGTTTTTAATTTTCGAACGTTTAAACCAAGCTCTCTTAGCTTATTTGATAAACCATTTGCGCTTCTTTCACCCAGTCTTCCGGCTTGAAAAGATTTTAAACCGATAAAAATTCGACCCTCAAGGCTTGTTCCTGTTGTTAAAATAACAGCTGGGGCAAAATATTCAATCCCCAATTCATCAACCACACCTTTTATCTCATTTTTTTCAACAATTAAATCAACAATTTGAGTCTGTTTCAAGGTTAAATTTTCTTGTTGTTCAACATAATGTCTTGCTGTATATCTATATTCTTTTTTATCCGATTGCGCTCTTAGCGCTCTAACAGCAGGACCTTTGGATGAGTTAAGAGTTTTTAATTGCATATAGGTTGAATCGGCTAATTCACCCATGACTCCGCCTAGAGCGTCAATTTCTCTAACAAGATTAGATTTTGCAGGACCTCCTATAGCAGGGTTACATGGCATTAAGGCAATATTATCAATATTTAAAGTAGTCAAAAGAGTTTTAAGTCCTAATCTTGAAGCACTTATTGCAGCTTCAACACCGGCATGACCGGCGCCCACAACAATACAATCAAACTTAAAACCATTATATAACATTTAATTTAACCATTCCTTTGATATATTACAGAATAACTGCGCCTTGTTTTTCTATAGGTAAATTCAAGAAATTTGTTTCCACGTTAAAATAATTCCAACTGTTTGAAACAATTTCTTTAATCTCGCCAACGCCAATTCCATTATAAACCACTAAAATTGCAGGACCCGCACCGCATAAAACAGTGCCTATTACACCGTTTATATGTTTTAAATTGTTAATAATATCAGATAAACCGGGGACTAATTTTTCCCTGTAAGGCTGATGAAGCTTATCTTTCAATGCTAATTTTAAAAGCTCTTCATCTTTACTATACAGTGCATCAACAAACATTGCACTTCTTTTTAAATTATGAATAGCAGAAGACATTGGAACTTCTTTTGGTAAAACGGAACGAGAAATTTCCGTATTTAATTCGTAATCAGGTATGCAAACCATTAATTTCCAATCATCATTCCAAGGCAGCTTGCGATATACAACAGAGCCGTCATCTTCCCAAGATGATAATGTAATTCCACCAACAAAAGCGGGGGTTATATTATCAGGGTGTCCTTCAATTTCTGCTGCAATAGACATTAAAACTTTCTCATCGGCAGGTCTTCCTAAAAGCTCATTTGCAGCGATTAAACCACCGACAATAACAGAAGATGATGAGCCCAGTCCTCTTGAAATTGGAATTTGGGTTTTAATTGTGATTTTAAGCTCATTAGGTACTTGACCTATAAAATTATATAATAATTCAATTGCTTTATAAACAATATTGGTCTTATCTGTCGGGACATCCGCCAATTCAGATTTTTCATTGTTTTTTTCATTTATTATATTAATTTCAATTCCTGATCCTGGAAGAACTGTCTCTTCAACAGAAACAATGTTGTATAATGGTAATGCTAAACCAAAAGAATCAAATCCCGGTCCTAAGTTGGCTATTGTTGCTGGAGTTTTAACGCTGACTTTCATAATATTCCTTATTGAACTTTAACAGGCATTATCAAACAAATATAATTACTGTTGTCTTCTTGCGGTTTAAAAATTGAAGCTGCTAAAACATCTGAAATTTCAATTTCAACTTTTTTAGAATCCATATTTTTTAAACCATCCAGTACATATTTGTAATTAAATGCAGTTAACATATCATCAAAATCATATTGAATATCAATATAATCTTTAGAACGACCTGCTTCGGGTGTGTCTGCCATGATTTCCAATTGCCCTTGTGTAAAGTTAAATCTGACAACATTTGTTCTATCGTTAACCATAACAGAAACTCTTTCGATAGAATTAATTAACTCAACTCTATCTACAATTATTTTTTTCTCACTTTCTGAAGGAATTAATTGTTGATATTTAGGATAAACACCGTCAATTAATCTTGATTGAAAAGCTAAATTTTCAAATTCAAAAAGAATTTTATTTTTTTGAATTTTAATTGTAATTTTTTCATCATCAACAATTGATGAAATTCTTAATACTTCTTGTAGAGTTTTAGCCGGAACAATAAAATTAGAAGGTTCATCAATCGGCGTTTCAATTTCTTTTTGAACTCTTGTTAAACGATTTCCGTCAGTTGCAGCAAGCTCAAGAATATTGTTTTCAATATTAAAACAAACACCTGTTAAAACAGCTTGTGTTTCTTGAAGTGATACCGCAAAAATAACTTGTTTAACAGCTTTTGCAAATTCATTTTTGTTTACAACTATTGTTTTAAATTCTTGTGTCTCAACTTCGTCTAAGACTTTAGGAAATTCTCTTGCACTAAGTCCGATTAAATCAAACTCTGTTTTACCGCTTTTTATTTTTATATTATCGGTATCTTCCATTGTTTTAAGACTAACTTCACTTGATGATAATTTTGAAACAATTTCTGATATTTTTTTTGCGCTTAAAGTTATTGAACCGTCTTTTATAACTTCAGCTTGAGTTTTATAATTTATCGCAAGATTTAAATCTGTTGCACAAAATCTTATTCTGTCTGATGATACAGTTTCAATTAAAATATTAGAAAGTATTGGTTGAATTGCTTTTTGTGATGTAACTTTTTCAACAATTTTAATTCCGTTTGAAAAATCTTCTTTATTTAAAACTATTTCCACTGGCAATTTCTCCATTTTAGTTTATCATTCTAAAATTATAGTATAAAAACAAAAAAAGATACAAACTACCCATCTAAAAGATTTTTTTAAAACTTTATATTATATATAATAATATATTTTATATATAAAATTAATAATCTATAATAAAGACAAAATATTTGTGTAAAAACAGTTAAAATGCTTAGTATTATTGTTTTTTAGTTTGTGCATAACTTGTGTAATTTTTCCACAATTAATACACAACAATTTTTATTTTGTTTTTGAAATTGTTAAACAAGTTATATTATCAAAATTTAATTTTAAAAAGCAATTGATTATTTCTTCCAAAGTGGCTCCTGACGTTGTTATATCATCTATTAAAAGAAGTTTTTTGTCTTTTAATTTTGATAGTTCTTTTTGATTTATTTTAAAACTTCCTTTAATATTTTTTCTTCTGTCTTTTGCTTTATACTGCGGTTTTGTGGGTTTTATTTTTATAATAATTTTGTTGTTAACTTTAAAACCTGTTAGTTTTGAAAACTCTTTGGCTATCAAAAACATATGATTGTAGCCCCTTTGGGCTGATTTTATAAAAAAACTGGGCGGATAAATTATAATAAAATCGTCTTTTAAATTTAATTTTTTAAAATAGCTAAAAAGTATATTGGTTAAGGGTTTTGAGGCAGATTTTTTGTGTTTAAATTTTAACATTTGAATTAGGGATTTTATGTTTTTATCATAAATTGTTGCTGAATAAATTGGAATTTTTTCATAAATTTTATGTGCAAAACAAGATAAAAATTGAACATCTTTTAAACAGGTTTTACACAATAAATCATCAGTTTTTGAACAACCGCAAATTAGACATTTTTTCTTGTAAATCATGTCTAAAAAATTATTATATATGTATTGTATTGTGTTTTTTAATTCCATGAGATTTTGGTTAATGATAACATTGTTTTTTTAATTAGGGCAATTTTTTAAAAAAGCAAAAATGCGTAAGCGTAATTTTCTGTTCTCTTTGATTAAAAGCAAACACTGTATATTTAAAAGATGCTGAAACAAGTTTAGCATGACAAATATACCCTGTCACCCTGAACTCGTTTCAGGGTCTATAATACCTCAGGGAGATTCCGAAACAAGTTCAGCATGACGCTTTGGAATGACATTCTCCTTGTCGCCTTAAACTGACCTCGTCACCCTGAACTCGTTTCAGGGTCTAAATAACCACTTATATAATAATCAAGCCCACTATTTTTAGGATTAAAAGCAAACACTGTATATTTAAAAGATGCTGAAACAAGTTCGGAATGACACTTTGGAATGACTCTCCCTTTGTCACCCTGAACTGGTTTCAGGGTCTATAATACCTCAGGGAGATTCCGAAACAAGTTCGGAATGACGCTTTGGAATGACTCCCCCCCGTCAGGCTGAACTGACTAGAAAATAACAAAAAATTTAAAAAAAAAGGGAGCAATTGCTCCCTTAAGATATCAAAACACAAAAAATAACATAAATCGGGTTTTAATTTTTTGTACAGCTTGTAATAATACAGTAGACTGGACCTACTCCTACTATATTACACCAACCGCTACTACTACTGAGCGTATATCCTGAAGCGCAAGATGTGCAAGATGGACCCGAACCAAATGGCCGTCCTACTACTATTCCTCCTGATGGTTCCGGTTCACATTCTAAACATCCTTCCATACCATTACAACTACTATTAGCACATCCCCAATCATATAAAGTATATCCGCTTTTACATGTTCTACATTTATTTGCATTACAAGTTTTACAATTTACTCCATATTTTGACTTGCAAGTTTTACAAGTAGCTCCATTTGGATAATATCCGCTAACACAGGCAGTACCACTTCTTTCATTACATGTTTTACAGTTTTCACCATATTTTACATTGCATATCGGTTTGCAGCTGCCGCCTGAAAGAGTGTATCCGTCAGCACAACTTGTACATTGATTTAAATCACACCCTGTACAATTTTC
>CALVET010000042.1 GCA_944326675.1 Candidatus Gastranaerophilales bacterium | reverse complement strand
TCAGCTGGTCTTTGATAATCATAATCTACTTTATACAAATCATAGTTTACTAAATAATCTCGAATTTTTGCCATATCAATACCTTTCAAAATAATCCTATCATAAATAGAGGTATATGAATATGGTGGGCAATAAATTTATAAAAAGAGAATTTAATTAAATTTAGCTTATAAAATAAAGAGAATGAACAACCGAGAAATTCTCTTTAAAGTGTTTATCCTACAAACCCACATTATATTTGAAATTTTACATTAAAAAAGAGACCTTAATTGGTCTCTTTTTATAAATGGTGGAGGTTAGGAGATTCGAACTCCTGACCCCCTGCGTGCAAAGCAGGTGCTCTACCAGCTGAGCTAAACCCCCATAAATATTTTATGGACAATTTTGATATTATATTAAACAAAAAAAATAATCAAGTATTTTTTTTAATTATGTTAAGATAATTTTATGGCAAATGTAAACCAATTGACAAAAATGCCCAAAATAACTGTTATAATTACTTATTATAACCTTAAAGAGTATCTAAAAGATTGCATAAAGAGCATTTTAAACCAGACGTACAGCAACTTCGAAATAGTAATTGTAAATGATTGTTCTGATGAAAAAAATACAAAAATTTTGAGCGAAATTAAAAACGAAAAAGTCAAAATTATCAATTCAAAAGAAAATTTAGGGCAATTAGGAGCTTTTTTATTAGGGCTTGAAAATTCAGAAGGTGAATTTGTCTGCAGTGTTGATGCAGATGATATATTATTGCCAAATTATCTTAAAACTTTGTTATATGTCCATTTAAATAACAACACTGCTCTTGTAAGCTGCGCTTGCGGCGAAATTAATTCAAAAAATGAAATAATTTCTCTTAATTATGTCGCTAATCCGATTAAAATAAAACAAGAAAAAATAAACTATACCGAAATAGAAAAAGCGTTTAAAAACAGCGATGATTTTAAATTGGAATTTTTGACCACAAAAGAATTGCCTTTCGCGATGTGGGGCTGGAATCCGATGAGCTCAGGCATGTTTAGAAGAACTTCTCTTGATATTTTGAAATATTACCCCGATATAAAATATTGGAAAACAGGCGCCGACAAGGTTATTTTTTCCTTTTTACATTTAATTGGCGGTTCTGTTAATATTTCGGCAATTTGTTTTTTATATAGACACCACAACTCAAATTCGAGCCAAACAACCCTAACTTGCGGAAATAAAAAATATATAAATGAAAAATATGTAGAGAAGTTAATTGCTTGGAATAAAAAAATCCGTCTGGACGCGATTAAAATGTTTATTAAAAACAGAAAAGAATTAATCAAGGAATATAATAAAATAAATTACTACAAAATGCTTAAAAATATAGTGTTTTGCGTTAATTTTAAAATATGCGCAAAGGCATTGAAAGCTTTTGCGCATAAAATAATTTAATCTACAACAACACAACTAGGCGATAACGTCCAATTTGCGTCCTGCTCCTTGCATGGGAATTTGTTTATTCACCTTGGGAGAAGACATATTGGTTACAATACCGTTTTGTCTTTGTGCAGTCTCTTTGTTTTTATCAAGCTGAGCATTATATGAATCACGTGCACCGTGAATTTTGTTAGCTTGAAATGATAAAGCATTCGGACGAAGATTTGAAATCATGTATCTATCTCCTTACAACACAAATATACAAAACACATACAAAGCAAAAATTGCTTTAACACAATGAATTATATCATATTTTTTTACAAATTCAAAATAGTTCTTTTGGTGTAAAAAAATTTAATATTTTAAATTTTCATATCTAAACCCAAAAACAAATAGCCGTTTTCTGCTTTTTTGCCGGATGTTTTGATGCCTTCTTTGATTGTTTGAGTAATATTTTCACCTTGTTTTTTTACAACTCTTGTTTTGCTTGGAGTGGAATTTGCATCAAATAAGGTTAAATTATCGCCTTTTTTAACTAATTTTATTACTTCTTTTTTTATTTTGGATGAAGTATCTTTTAAAATAATACTGAACATTCTTAAGGGTTGTTTTTCGGTAGTTTGATATTGGGTTATGCCGTTTAAAATCTTGACAACAGGGCTTGATGGGTCAAAAGTTTCAATTTTATATTTTTGTTTGCTCGGGTCATCAGTTGCTATTCTTGTATAAACTTTTCTTATAAAGTCAGTGGATTTTTTGTCTCCCACAATGCTTTCTTCCAAAAGTCCGTCTTTAAATTTTATGCTTATCGGCATGCCTGATTTTAAATGGTCTGTTATTTCGCCGTTAAATCTTTCGTTTGTTTCTTTGCTGATTGCATAGCTTTGTTGTGTAATCGGATCTTTTGAAAAATAAATTGTATCAAGCTTATTAATACCGGAAGTTTGTTTAACAGGCGGTATTTCTGAGGCAGGTTTTAAAATTTCGCCAATAGAGGCTGATATTTGGCTTATTTTTTCACCTTGTTCTAAGGGTGTAAATTTTTGTGTTTGCTGCAGGGTTTCTTGGGCTTGCAGGGATGCTTTTTGCGCGTCTTGAACTATTTTTTGAATTTGTGTCAGGCTTTTTGTTAATTCGTTTTGAATTAATGCTTGAGAATCTTGGCTTGTATCTGCTGCTGTTTTTGTAATTAAATTTATGGCTGCACCTGTTGTTGCATTTATTTGTTTAAGCAGTTGTTCATACATTTCTTTATTTATTGAGCCTGTATTTTGAGAAATTTGCGCCATTGCTTGTTTTGAATAGTCTTCAATTTCTTGAATTGCTTTTTGCGGGGAAAATTCGCCCAGTTTGTTTATGCTTGATTGTATTCTTGTTTCGATATCTCCCATTTTTTGAGTTGCTATTTTTGATTGTTCTGCAAAAGTATTATGTGAAGTTGCAATTTTTTCTGCTGCACCGTCAAGAGATTGTATTTTGCCTTCAAGTTTGCTTAATTGTTCATCAAGAGTTGTTGCAAGTTTTCCAAATGTTTCATTGGAAGTTTGCCCTATTTTTTCTTGTGTTCTTAAAGCATTTTGTGTCATTAAATTTGATGCTTCTTCAAGAACTCGTGCTGCTTCTTGGTATAGCGATGTTTTAGCGCTTGGATTGTTTTCTGCTGTTTGAGATACTTTGCTTATGCTTTCTTGTAATTGAGCTAAAAGAGATGAGAGCTTGTCTGATAAAAATATTGCATGGTTTGACATTTCTTCTTGTGCAAATTTTGTATTTGCATTAATCGCGCTTGTAACTTGTGACATTATTGCGTCTGTATTTGAAGCGGTTTTTGGAGAGGTTGTTTTTTGGGCAATTTGCTTTAATTCATTTATTAAATTTGTCAATTTGCCCAGTTCTTGTGCGTTTGCTATTTTTGAATTTTGAATTTCCGAACAAAGCGCAGAAACCGCTTTTTGCAATTTATCAATTTCACCTATCGATGGATTGTTTTGAATATTTCCTTGTAATTTCTGAACTAAACTTTCCAGTTGACCGCCAAGCTCATTAATGCTTTTTGTCGCTTTTGAAGCATTAGAAGCAGAAACAAGAGAGAATAATAAAATGCCAAAAGTGGAGAGCATTAATAGCGGATTTATTATTTTTACGTTGTTTTGTTTTGTCAAACCGGGTGCTGGTGCAGTTGTTTGTAGTGCAGTTGAGTTAGTTCCTGCATTAGTTAAAAAAGATAATGCCTGATTTTGTTTTGGTGCATTTGGGTTATTCTGCAAAACAAGTTTGGTCAAAGGACTGCTTGTTGTAATATTTTGCATTTTTTAATCTCCATTTTGAGCATTTACACACATAAATTAGTTATATGTAGAAATGCTCAAGGAAATTAAAAATTTACATGAAATTTACAAAAATTTACATATGTGCGGTAAGTTTGTTTAAAAGTTGGCTTTTGGTGTGATAACCGGCAAATTGTGCTTCGACTTTTCCGTTTTTAAATAATATAAAACTTGGAAATCCGCCAATACCGTGTTCTTGTGCAATTTTAGCGTGTTTATCGCAATCAAGTTTTCCTATCCAAAAACCATTGTCGCTTAAGTCTTTTAATACAACATCTTGATTTTGACAGTATTTGCACCATGTTGTATAAAAATCGACAAGTTTGAGACCTGTTTTTGTTTCGTTTTCAAAATTATTTTCATCTAGTTCAACAAACATTTTTCCTCCTTTTTTGAAAAGATTATATAATATTATAAAATTTTATTCATCCGCCTTTTTGCGTGCTAAGGGTGTATGTCTTGAAAACATCGTTTATAATGATATAATTAAGATAGTACATTGAAAATTAAATCATGGGGATGTAACGGTTTCGACGGGGTGAAGCTTATCGTTGCGGTTGCATTTCAAGCTGAATAACTTGTTAAACTTTTCAAAAAAATAAACGCAAATAACGTTGTAAAAGCTG
>CALVET010000041.1 GCA_944326675.1 Candidatus Gastranaerophilales bacterium | reverse complement strand
TTCAATAGTTGGAGCTGTTGCACCTGTACATTTAATTTGAACACCGTCATTACATATATACCCTTCCGGACATGGTTCACAAGCAGTTTTATCATCACTTGGCCAAAAACCAGGTTCACAATACTTACATTCTAAACCATTATCTGAATATCTTCCATCAGGACATTGCGCACATTGATTATCGGCTATCCTATAACCTTTTTGACATTGGATACAACCTGTGCTTGTAAATTTAGCGCAATTAGGAAATTCTGTTGTCGGACATTCTTTACATACGCAATTATCAGCATCTTGACATAAATTATCAGGACAAATTTTTGAACAGCTTAAACATACGGTATCATTACATAATAAACATTCGGCGCTAAACTTATCATCGCATTTTGTGGCAATAGGACCTGAATTTCCGCTTCCGCCTCCTCCAAAACCAAAAACACTGGATGAGAATTTTTTAGTAATCAAAGGTGCAAAAGCAGCCGTAATACATGAAATCACGATAAGTGATATGAGCAGCTCAATTAAAGAGAATGCTCTCTTGGTTATTTTTTGTGTCATGATATTTTTCCGTTTTGATATTAATAAATTATGAGTTAGGCAAAAACCTCTATAATTTTACCCAGCTTAATTGAAATTCTAGCAAACAGCCAAAATCTTGTCAAATTTTAAATAAATATTCATATTGATAATTGATTTAAAAATATATAAATTTAAAAAGAAATTAAAAAGGCTTTGTTTGAGACAGTCTGTTTCTTAATTCTCTGAATTTTGCAATATCTTCTTGAACTTTTGAACTTTCTTTAAATAAAGTTTGAGAAGCAGGGTGCATAATCACAATTGAATCAATATGAATTTCTAAAAAATCATATCTTTTAGGAGTAGAAGCACCGCCTTGTGGAACGATTTCAGCATTTGTTACCGCCAAAAATCTTCTTTCTTTATCATTTAACAATTCTGTTAATTCACGGTTTGACTTTGTAAATTTAGATACGTATACAGTTCCTCTGATTTCATGGTCTTTAGTTATAATAACTACTTCAACAGGTGCTGTATCTGATGGTTGTTTTGTCATTTATAATTTACTCCTATAATCTAAACCTATTATATATTAATTTTTAAATTTGCGCCATAGTTTAATTTTATGCTAAAATATTTGTGCCACACTTCACGGGAGGTTGCTTCTCCTTGACCGAAAGCTTATGTCGGGTGCAGAGTATATCATGAGGCATTTATATTTGTAGTTTGAAAATTAAAAAATTGTTGATGATTTGGGTTTTTGTGGCGTAGTGTCTCTCGAATCTGGTCAGGATGGAAACATAGCAGCCATAAGGATGATAATACGGGTATAAAAACTCATTTAGGAGATTTTTTAATCGTAAAATTATAAATGTAGTGTCGATAGATATAGTGTGGCTTTTATTATGTCAACAAACCTTCTATTGGTTTTATAATCATTTTTTTATTTTTTATATCAACCACAGGGAAAAATTCCTCTACAAAAGGAACCAAACAAACTTTCCCGATTAAATTTTTGATATTTAATAAATCTTGTGATGAATTTGTTGAAATTGCAACAACTTCGCCTATTTTTTCCTGATTTTCATCATAAACTATACAGCCAACTAAATCCGAAATTAAAAATTCATCTTTTTCAAGTTTTTTAATTGCTTCCTCTTTTAAAACAAAAATTCTCTGTCCTTTATATTGGATTAAATCATTAATATCATCAATTTCATTAAACTTTACTATTGCAAAATTTTTATGAAAACGGACACTTTTAATCGTTAATTTTCTTTTTGATTTATCATCTAAAAGAAAAACTTCTTTAGCATTTTTGATTTGATTAAGGTTATCAAAACCGACCTTGGCTTCGCCTTTAATACCAAAAAAATTAGTTATTTTGCCGATTGAAATATATTGATTTTCCATAAAAAAATTATACCATAATAATTTTGTTCATCTTCTTCAATATCCCAAATTTCTAACAGATTTTCATCAAGATTATCTAAAAACCTTGAAGGCTTAGTTAAAATCATTTGTGTTGAATAATCATACATGTCAACAGGATAGCTGATAAATAAATCAGATTTTGCTCTTGTAGTTGCAACATACATTAATCTTAATTCTTCTTCCATTTCTTCATCAGAATTAAAGGAATATGCGCTCGGAAATCTGCCATCTACTGCTCCGATTATAAAAACACTGTTCCATTCAAGCCCTTTTGCACTATGGATAGTTGAAATTGTTAAACAATCATCTTTAATGTTCCTTTTATACATTCCTTCAACTGAAGCTTCAGGAGGTTCAAGCGCTAAATCAGATAAAAAACTGTCTAATTTTTTATAAAGCGTTGCTAAATAAGAAAAATGTTCAAGGTCTTTTTCCCTTTTTTGCCAATCATCATATTTTTCGACTAAAATTGGTTTATAATAGTCAATCACCGCCCCCACAAGCTCAGATAAGCTATAATTATTTTCATCTTGTTTGGTTAACAAATTAAACAATGGAGTTAGAGAAGTTGAATATTTAGAAGGCAATAATTTTTGATTATAGTTTTTGGCTTGCATTAAAGGGATAATTGAACTAACGGCTTTTGAACCTACCCCTTTTAAAAGAAGCAAAATTCTACTTAAACTGATTGTATCATCAGGATTTAATATCACCCTTAAATGTGCAATAATATCTTTAATATGTGCAGCTTCAAGGAATTTTGGACCGCCGAATTTTTGATATGGAATGTTATATTTAGCTAATTCAATTTCAAGATTATAGCTCATTCTTGCGTTTCTTATAAGAACACAAATATCATTTAGCTCAATATCTTCATCTAAAAGCTCAAGCACTTTTTGGCAAACAAATTCCGCCTCCATTTGAGAATTAAGCGCTTTAATTATCGCAGGCTTTTTATTATCTTCAATATTTGAAAAAAGCTCTTTTTTATAACCTTTTTTCGCTTTTGAAATTATAGCATTTGTTAAATTCAAAATGTTTTTACTGCTTCTATAGTTTTGCTCTAATTTAATTATTTTGCAACCGGAAAAAATATTCGGAAATTCAAGAATATTTTTATAATTTGCACCCCTAAAAGAATAAATGCTTTGAGCGTCATCTCCGACAGCCATAATATTATTGTGTTCTGAAGCCAAAAGCTTAATAATATCAGCTTGAAGAGTATTAGTATCTTGATATTCATCTACCATGATATATTGATATTGATTTGATAATTTTTTTCTTATATTTTCATTATCTTCAAGCAAAAATTTTAAATACAAAAGCAAATCATCATAATCTAAAATTGAATTTTCCCTTTTATATTTAACATAAGCTTTATGAATTTCAATAATTTTATCTTCAACATCAGTGAAATTATAATATTCTTTTTCTATTATTTCTTTTACGGGAATTTCTTTATTAACCGATTTAGAATAAATCTCAAGTATTGTTGATTTTTTAGGAAATCTTTTTTCTTTTTTCGGATACAATACATTCGCGCAATGCCAAATAACGTCTTGAGCGTCAGCTTGATCCATGATTGTAAAATTATTTTTTAAACCTAAAAGTTTAGAATATTTTCTTAAAATCAAATTAGAAAAACTGTGAAAAGTTCCTCCTGAAACTTTTTCACACCTGTCATCCAAAACTAAAGTTGCTCTATTTAGCATTTCTTTAGCAGCTTTTTTTGTAAAAGTCAAAAGCAAAATTGAACTCGGCTCAATTCCGTCTTCAATTAATCTTGCACATCTATATGTAAGAGTCTTGGTTTTGCCTGTTCCTGCACCTGCTACAACTAAAACAGGTCCTTTTTGAGTTTTAACCGCCTCCAATTGAGCTTCATTCAGTTCATTTTCATAGTCAACTTTATAATCTGTTTTTAATGATGTTCTCTTTTTTAAAACAAATTTTTTTCTTAATTGTATAGAATTTTCAGACATAATTTATTTCAGGCAATTATTGGTTTTTTCCAAAAATATTATCAAATTTGATAAAGCTTTTTTCGTGAGTATTTTTTTCTTCTTGTTTATAACCGAGTATTCTTATTAAATCCGCTTTTAATTTTCCTAAATCATCATATTTTTTTAATATACCATCTATTGCAACAGAAACATCTCCTGTTTCTTCAGATACAACAATACACGCGCAATCAGGATAAACTTCTGATACGCCTATAGCAGCTCTGTGGCGTGTTCCGTATCTCCAAGATAACTTAGGATCTTCCGTTAAAGGCAATAATACGCCTGCAGCAATAATCTTGTCATCTCTTATTATAACAGCACCATCATGCAAAGGAGTTTTTGGGAAAAATATGGTTAATAAAAGCTCTTGTGAGATATCAGCATTTAATTTTACACCGACCCCTGACTGTGCTATTGAATTAACATCCTTTTGCAAAACAATTAAACCGCCGGTTTTAGATTTTGATAAATATTTTATTGTTTCAATTAATTCTTTTGCAACATCTATCTTTTTTGTGTTATCAAAATCACTGTTATTAATAAATAATTTTTCAAAAAGATTTCCTTGACCAATATAGCCCAAAAACCTTCTTAACTCAGGCTGAAATATTACAATCAGGGCAAAAGAAACAATCAAAACAAGTGTTTTTAAAAATACCCCGAAAATATAAAGATTAATTCGAATTAATATTTCAGATATTCCCCACATTACAATAAGTAGAAGTGAACCTCTGACAAGATTTTCGCTTTGGCTTCCTTTAATAAATCTTTGATAAAGATAATATAAAATGAAAACCAAAACCAATATTTCAAATATATTAATAAACAAGCTCACTTTATCCATCTCTTGAAAAAAATGATGCAATTGAGTTGTTAATATAATATCTAAATCAGTAAAATTCAATTTTATTCCTCTATTTTAACCTATTTAAAATAACATCATTTTGCACTAACTGCTCTAAAGTTTGTCTTTTAACAATTATATCGGATTTACCGTTATTAATTAAAACCATTGCAGGCTTTAAAATATTATTATAATTTGACGACATAGAATAACAATATGCGCCTGTATCATAAACACACAAAATATCACCTGATTTTGGTGAATTAAGTTCAATATCTTTTATTAAAATATCGCCTGATTCGCAGAATTTACCCGCTACGGTTACTTTTTCAAAATCCTCTTTTATTTTGGCATTTGCAATTTCAGCACAATATTTTGCCTGATACATTGACGGACGAGGATTATCAGCCATACCGCCATCAACGGCTATATACTTTCTAACTCCTTCAATATTTTTTTCACTGCCCACTGTGTATAAGCTAAAACCTGCGGAGCAAACCAAAGAACGCCCCGGTTCAATATATAAAACAGGTTTTTTAAGATTAAATTCTTTTGTATGAATTTCAATTGATTGAATTATAGTGTCTGCTATTTCAAAAACACTCGGAGGATTATCTTCTTTTGTATATGTTACCCCCAAACCGCCGCCAAGATTAATTTCATTTAATTCAAGATTAAATTTATCTTTTATTCTTTTGATTTCAGATAATAAAACCCTTACTTCATCAAAATAAACCCTTGTTTCAAAAATTTGAGAACCTATATGGGCATGCAAGCCGACCAGATTTAAATTTTTATACTTATCTTTAATTAATTCAACAGCGCAATCAATTTTATTTAAATCAAAACCGAATTTTGAATCTATTTGCCCTGTTTTAATATATTCATGGGTATGACATTCAATGCCGGGAGCAATTCTTAAATGAATTTTTTGAGTTTTATTTTTTTCTTTAGCTATTGAATTTAACACTTCAAGCTCATAAAAATTATCAACGCTGAAATGGTCGATATTATTATCTATTGCAAAAATAATCTCTTCAATTGATTTGTTATTTCCGTTAAAAGAAACTTTTGATAAATCAATTCCCGCATTTAAAAGAGTATAAATTTCGCCCATGGAAACAACATCAAAACCAAAACCCAAATTATGAAAAATTCTAGCTATGGAAGATGTCATTAAGGCCTTTGAAGCAAATGTCATTTTGATATTCTCATATTTTGAAAATGCCTCTTTATAATCATTTGCCATTTTAGTTAAAGTAACTTCGTCTATGACATATAAAGGAGTTGAATATTTTTTTGCCAATTCGACAACATCACACCCTGAAATTTCTAAATTTCCTTTTTGATTTCTTAAGGTATTTAGAGGCTTAATATTTTGATTAACAAAACATGTATCGGACATTTGGCTATACCACTTTCTGCTTGCTAATTTTCTTAAAAGATTATACCATAAATAAGTAAATCTTAAAATTCGGAGAAAAAATGGAAAATACAAAAGTTTTGAGTCCTAAAAATGTCATTGTTTTTATAGTCATATTAGCGATAATAACCCTTTCAATTTTTTCTTTGGATATTTTAATGATGCTGTTTGCCTCATTTGTTATTACTTGCGCAATTAATCCTATTATCAATAAACTTGAAAAATTTATCCCGAGAGTCTGGGCAGTAACGCTGGTTTTATTAGCCTTAATTCTTGCAAGCTTTTTAATAATAGTTCCCCTGATTTCAATTTCAGTTAAAGAAGCAACCGCCCTAATCGGAAATTTTCCAAACGTCATTGATAATATAGATAATCTTTTAAATATTAAAATTTTCAATAAATCAATCTCAAGCTTTATAACTTTTGATTCCCTAAAAGCTCCTTTGGCACAAGGCGCACAAAGATTAATCGAAAATTCTATTCTGGCGGGAAAATGGATTGCAAACTTCTTAACCACTACTCTTGCAATTTCAATTATGGTTTTTTATTTTTCATACGATGAAAAAAGATTAAAAGATAAATTCATTGAATTTTTCCCAAAAAATCAAAAAGAACATGCACTAAAAATCCTTGAAAACATCGAATCCAAAGTTGGTAACTATGTTTTTGCCCAAGGTATAGCCATGGTTTTTGTCGGAGCTTTAACTACTTTAGGATTATTATTAATCCACAACCACCACGCATTTTTACTTGGTTTTATAACTTGCATATTTGATATAATTCCTGTTGTCGGTCCTGCAATAGCCGTAGGTTTAGGTTTGATAACAAGTATAAGCCAAGGCTTTTTATATGTGCTTTTAACTTTTGCAATTTATATGATTGCTCAATGGGCGCAAAATCAACTTTTAAGGCCAATAGTTTTTGGAAAACTTTTAAACATGCACCCGTTGTTAATTATAGTTGCCCTATTAATTGCAGCAAGATTTCTGGGTTTCTGGGGTGTAATTTTGTCCCCTGCAATCGCTTCTGTAATTTGCGTTTTAGTGGACGAGCTTTATCTAAACAAAATAAACAAAGAATAAAATGGAAAAATTTTTATATCAACGCTTAAATAAAAAAGAACCTAAAATTAATGTCTGGTGGATGTATCCTGCTATAGAGAGCTTTGCTATGGCTTCTTTAGGATATTTAACCATTTTTAAAATGCTTGATTTAAACAAAGATTTGTATGTTGAACGGGTTTATTTTGATTCAAAAACTACCCAAATCCCGCCAACAAATGTTGATTGCATAGGACTTTCAATCAGTTTTGAAATTGATATTTTAAACATGATTAAAATATTAAAAAAATATTCAATTCCCCTAAAATCCAAAGAAAGAAATGACAAAGACCCGATAATTTTTGCGGGCGGCCCTGTTTTAATGTCTAACCCTCTACCTTATGAAGAATTTTTTGATTTTATTTCAATTGGAGAAAAATGCTGTTTAAATAAAGCTTTTGAAATATTAAAAGATAAAAACAATCTTTCAAGAGATGAAATTTTAAAAAAGCTTTCCGAACTTGAAGGAATTTATGTTCCGAAATATAAAAAAGACAATATTAAAATCATAAGAGATAATCTTGACGACGAGGTAGTTTATACAGAAATTTTGTCCGATAAAAGCTTTTTTAAAGACACTTTTGTAATTGAGCTTGAAAGAGGTTGTCCTAAAATGTGTAATTTTTGCCTTGCAAGCTGGCTAAATTTGCCGACAAGATTTGCTCCTTATGAAAAAATTATCGAAGCAATTGATTTAGGTTTAAAACACACAAATAAACTTGCGCTTTTAGGCGCTTATGTTGCAGGACACCCAAGATTTGAAGACATCATAAACTATATTGCAAAAAAATGCGAAACAAAACAAATAGAACTTTCGATATCATCCTTAAGAGCAGATTTAGCTGATGAAAATTTAATTAAAACTCTTGTAAAATGTAACCAAAAAACTGCAACAATAGCCCTTGAAGCAGGAAGCCAAAGATTAAGAGATTATATTAAAAAAGATTTAAGTGAAAATCAAATTTTAAAAACGGTTGAAACAGCGCAAAAAGGCGGACTAAAAGGACTTAAAATATATGCCATGGTGGGTTTACCAACAGAAGAAGATGAAGATATCGAAATTTTAGTTGAATTAATGAAAAAAATTAAAGCACAAATCAAAAAAACAAAACAACCTTTTGAAATAACCCTCTCAACTTCAACTTTCATTCCGAAAGCGCAAACCCCTTTTGAAAAAATGGAACGCACAGACAAAAAAACTCTTGAAAAAAGAATTAATTATTTAAAGAAAAATCTGGCTAAAATTGGAGTAAATTATAGAGCCCCAAGTGTCGAATGGGATATTGTTCAAAGCATTTTATCAAGATATGAAGATTCTTTAGCTGATTTTTTAATTGAAGTTGTAGAAAACGGAGGAAATCTGGGGGCTTTTAAACAAATCTGGCGCAAATACAACAAAATTCAAATGCTGCCTTCTTATGAAGACAGCATCCAATTGCCTTTAAAAAACATCAAAGCTCCGAAATGGAAGTTTATTGATACAGGCGCAAACCGTTTAAAAGAAATGCGCTATGGGGATTTAAACAGTGGCTCTATTCATTAAAGCCATGTTGGATAGTTGAGAATAAAGTGCGGTTGATGTATTGAAAGTTGTTGAATAATTGTTTTGAAAATCTATATACAAATTTTCAACATAACTTTCTAAGTCCGTAATTTCTTTAGAAAGTTCTTCATCATCCATGCCATTAGTAAGATAATTAAGCTCTCTTTTGATATCTGTAATATCATCTTGAGGATCGTCATTAAACGGAATATTTAATTGATACATGATATCCGCCCAAGGACGTTCGCTGTTCGGTATATCCGAAGAAGTACCGGAATCTTGTTTTGATTCTTCAAGAGCTTTTGCCTGTCTTAACAAAGCAGCGTTTACCACTTCATTATCAGTCGGAGTTAAGCCATACTCTTTCATCTCGTCAGCCAGAGGAGATTCTTTTTTGTCATCTTCACGGTTGATTCGATAATAATATTCATATATAGAAAGACCTGATATTGCGTTAATAGACATAACTCACTCATCACCTCTTACTATCCAATTATTAAATTCCCCAAAAATATAAAAAAATAACATCCACCCTTTACGTATAAAGAATTTTAGAGTTATAATATCTAATGCTGATATTTAAAAGAGGTTAAAATGGCTATAGATTACACTGAACTTTTAAACGATGCAAAAGAAGCAAGTAAAAAATCATATTCACCATATTCGAACTTTCCTGTAGGCGCTTGCGTTATTTATGAAAGCGGAAACAAATATCAAGGTTGCAATGTTGAAAATGCAAGCTACGGCTTAACCCTTTGCGCCGAAAGAAATGCGATTTCAAACGCCATCATAAAAGGTGAAACATCTAAAATAGAGGCTATTGCAATCTATTCACCAAGACAAAAAAGGTGCTTACCCTGTGGAGCATGCAGGCAATGGCTGAGTGAATTTGCAAAAAGCGAAGAAGAAACAAAAATCATCCTTGAAGATGTGAACAATAAGATACTTGTGCTATCGTTAGAAGAAATATTTCCGCACGGTTTTAAGTTTGACGAATAATTTAAAATTATTCGTCAACTAAAACTTGTTTTAATTCAATATCAGGTTTTCCCAATACTCTTACTAATTCTAAAACAGATGCTTTCATTTGGCATTTTTGGCTTGAATTATTGAAAAAATCAGTATAAAAACAACCTTCACAATTACAGCCTCTTTTATAGCATTCAATAGCAGTTTGTGTCCATCTTCTTACTGCAGTTGCTCTGCCAAAATCTCTACTTTTTAACACTTTATAAACTCTCCCAAAAATCTAGTTTCCAAACTGAGAAGTAGGCGTTTGCCTTACTGCCCCTTGGCTTTAATATAATTATATCTTTTCATGTCCAATTATCAAGCAATTTTTCGGCAATTATTACGACATTTTACAATCATGCTAACGCCCATCATGCCTGAATTTTAAGGATTAGCACCCCCCAAGACCCATGCTATGACATGGTTTTCATGATATGACCAATGCAAAACCCATGAATAGAGCATGATGCAAGCGAATTTAAAAAAATGTAAAGCTGTAAACAATTGTAAATAATACACACAAAAAGGCATGCTTGGGGCATGCCTTTTTATAAATTAAACCAAAATAGCTTATTCAACCGTTACGGATTTTGCCAAATTTCTAGGCTGATCAACATCTTTTCCAAGATATTCAGCTATATAATATGCCAATAATTGTAAAACAATTATATTTAGTGCAGGGCTTAAAATATCTGAAACATGAGGTATTAAAATTAAATCATCAAATAAATCTTTATCTTTAGGAGCAACATAATCAGCTACGCCGATTAATTTTGCCTGACGAGCTCTTGCTTCTTCACAATTTGATAAAACTTTATCATATACAACGCCTTGATTTAAAATTGCCAAAACAGGCATATTTTCATCAAGCATTGCTATAGGACCATGTTTTAATTCGCCTGCGCCGTATCCTGTTGCATTTATATAGCTTATTTCCTTTAATTTTAGCGCGCCTTCTAAAGCAGAAGGGAAGTTTATCCCCCTTGCTATAAAAATAAAATCTTTATAGCTTGAATATTTCTTTGCCAACAACTTGATATCATTTGTATTTTCTAATAATGCTTCGATTTTGTTTGGTAATTCAATTAATTCCTGTTTTAAATTAACTATTTCATCGTGATATTTTTCAATTCCTTTTTGTTCCATTAAATAAATTGCGAGCATATATAGGCTTATTAACTGTGCCATATATGATTTTGTAGCTGCAACAGAAACCTCAATACCGGCGCTTACAGGTAATAAACTGTCTGCTAAACGCGCCATAGTTGAATCAGCTCTATTTGTAATGATTATTATATGAGAATTTTTTTCTTTAACTTGTTTAATGGCAGTAATTGTATCCGCTGTTTCACCTGATTGAGAAATACCTATAACAAGAGTATTTTCATCTGCTATTGTTTCTCGATAGATATATTCGCTTGATGGCTCAACATCGGTTGGAATTCCTGCATATCTTTCAATTATATATTTACCGACCATGCCTGCGTGTAGACTTGTACCGCATGCAACAATTTGAACTCTTTGAATTTTTTTAATTTTTTCAGGAGTTAACTTAAACTCTTCAAGTTTAATTTTGTCATCATGAGATATTAATTTACCGCTTAAAACATTTCTTACAACATCAGATTGTTCGTGGATTTCTTTTAACATGAAATGTTTATAACCCATCTTAGAAATTGCAATTGCTTCAAAAGGAAGATTTTCAATTTTATTTTGAGTTATTAAATCATTTTCATCATATATTTCAATAGAATTTTTCTTAACAACTCCAACTTGACCATCTGATAAATAAATTGCTTTTTTAGTATATTCAATAATAGCGGGAATATCAGAAGCAATAAAATTTTCATCTTGACCCACGCCAATAACTAAAGGAGCATTTCTTTTAGCCACTACAATTCTATCGGGTTCATTTTTATGAATTGCACAAAAAGCAAAAGCTCCTTTTATTTTTTTAACTGCTTGCTGCATTGCTTTTAAAAGATTTTTTGTTTTTCCGTATTCATGTGCAATTAAATGAGCTGCAACCTCAGTATCCGTTTGAGAAACAAAATGGCAGCCCAGTGCTGTTAATTCTTCCTTTAATTCCTGATAGTTTTCAATAATTCCGTTATGCACAAGAATTAAACTCTTACAATCACACGTATGCGGATGTGCGTTAATTGTTGTCGGAAGGCCATGGGTAGCCCAGCGTATATGTCCGATACCAATATGAGCGCTGGAACATACATCTTCTTTATCTTTTAAAATTTCAATTAAATTTTTTAATTTACCCTGAGCCTTAAAAATTTGAACATCAGAGCCTCTCATTAAAGCAATTCCTGATGAATCATAGCCCCTATATTCAAGATGAGAAAGACCTGAAATTAAAACTTCACTTGCTTTCCTATCACCTATGTATCCGATTATTCCGCACATAATAACTCCAAATATCTAGTTTATTTAGTAATTTTAATACAGCATTTAATTAAATACAAATAAAGAATTTATTAAGTATTTAAAAACAAGACAAATAAAATCTTATTCAGATTTTAAGCACACAAAATAAATTTAAATATTTGCTGCTGTTTCAAAACAGCACAAAACAATTTAAAAATTTTAAAACAAACCTCAGCGCTATTCTTGCGCTTTTTTCTTAAATTCTTCAGGAGCGTCTTCTCTATCTTGATTCCATCTGTCAAGTCCCATTTGTTTTCTAACCAAACCGATACCGACATGGACTCTCCATTCATCCATTTTTAATTGCGCTGCGATGATTTTATGACAACCTATCGGAGGCAATGGCAGCAATGGTTCATATAAATTCTTAATTGCCATCATTTGATCAGGCGTAATTGCAAGTTTTCTTTTTGGGAATTGAACTTTTGGAAGCATCATCTTTTGTCTTATCAAGTTAATTCCAAAAAATACTTTTTTAGGTTCTAAATCAATTGCTTGAGCAATTACCTCATGAGCATCGGGATTGGGAAGCGGAAGCATCTTTTTATACATTTCTTCAATTTGAGCCAATTGCTCCTTGTTAACCAATAAAGGTCTTTGTTTATTTGGTTTTTGAGGACGTCTTTGATTTGGTCTTGCGCCCGGTCTTTGAGGACGTCTTTGATTATAACCGCCGTTATCTCTTTTTTGAAAATTATTTCTTGGTTTATAACCGCCTTGATTATTTTGAGGACGGTTATTATATCTTCTTGTATAACCTTCGGGATTTCCCGTACCTGCACTGTAACCGCGAGAATAATCTTGTACTACACCATTTTCATCCGTAGGTGCAGGCATCGCAGTGGTTCTTTCCGGATATAAACAATCGGGGCAGATAACTCTTTTAGGATTTTTAGTTTCAAATTCTTTGCCGCATTTAATGCATTTATTCGTATACATTAGGATAATCTTTCTATTGTTTTATTATTCCCATCACTTAATGAAATTAACTTAACAGGCAATATTTTTCAAATACACTC
>CALVET010000040.1 GCA_944326675.1 Candidatus Gastranaerophilales bacterium | reverse complement strand
TCTCATCCAGTGTTTTTGGTTTTGGAGGAGGCGGAGGAAATTCGGGAACAACTTCAATTACAACTGATTGTGCTTCTAAATATACTTCAGATTGTCTTTTATGTTCATCAAGCGAATGTTTAAGCTGCGTTAAAACATGTCCTGATGGTCAATGTCAAGACGCTTCAAATTGTACTTGTAAAGAATGTCCTACAAGCGAATTTCCAAATTGTGCTAAATTTACAAGCACAACTTGTATTCAATGTCAAAAGGGTTTTAGATTAGTTGAAGGTGTTTGTGTTGCTTGTACAAGTGAAAAATATTCTGATAACGGAAAAGAATGTAAATATTGTGAACCAGGTTTTTGGCCTAATGATGATAAAACAGGATGTGTAGAATGTCCTGAAGGCTATATTTGTAATAACGGTATTCAAGCTAAATGCTCGGGTAACACTGCTCCAACTATTGAAGATGGTGCCCATGTGTGTGCACCATGTCCAACTGGGTCATATTGTGTTGACGGGGTTGGGAAAAAATGTTCTGAAAAATTTAAAGATTGTGCTGAATGTACAGTAGATACTTGTACTGCTTGCGAAGGTGGTACGAAATTAGTTGACGGCAAATGCAGCGAATCTATTGAAGATATAATTTTAAAAATTAATAATTTTTATGTAACTAAATATAATATGGGTGATCATTCTAAACTTCCGATTCCTTCTACAGTTACGATGCTGACAGCGGGAAGTTCAGCAGACGCTTGTGAATCAGGTAAATGCTGTTGGCAAGGGACAACTGCTAATGCTTCATACTGTGATTCTAATAATGGAGGATATAACGGCTGTACAAGAATAATTTGTAACAGAGCTGCCGCCCAAGAAATTTGCGCAAGGTTTGATTTAAATGATGAAAATTGGAGACTACCCGCCACAACGGAACTAATTGAATTTGGAAGTTATACTCTTGGCATGGCTACTGAAGGTCTTCAATTGTGCAGTCAAACTGGTACTATAAATACTAATTATGCAAGATGCAGTAATAAAAGCGATTGTTATGGTGCATATAATAAAGCTTGTTATCCAAGCTATGTTTGGTCAAGAGAAAATTTTGCAAGCGGTAATTTTACAATTACATATATGTATTATCTAGCTGGTACAAGCTGGAAAAGTGTAACTTTAAACGGAGGCGGCACAGGTTCAGTGAGGTGTGTTGCAACAATTTCAGATTGCACAAGAGGGCAATATAAAAATGGAGCAACTTGTGCTTCATGTTCATCAAAATTTGCTCATTGTTCTGCTTGTACAGCAAGCGAGTGTTTAGCTTGTGATAGCGGATATGAATTACATCCTTACAATAAAAGATGTTTTAAAGTAATTGAAGATGCTGTTCCTGTAGATAATTTGTATGTAACAAAATATAATATGGGTGATAATGGCCTACCTATACCTTCAACTGTTCTAGTTATGACAGTCGGTACTCAATGTAACGCTGAAAAATGTTGCTGGAAAGGACAAACTTCCAGCAACTGTCAAAATAAAAATACATCCAGTAACGGCGGTTACTCAGGTTGCACAAGAACAGTTTGCAATTGGTATGCAGCCAATGAAATATGTAAAAATTATACTGCAGCAGGTAAAACTTGGAGATTACCAAATTATTCTGAAATGACCAATTGGTATAACTATACGGTTTCAGAAGGCGCTTCAGGGCCTCAAATATGTGATGACTATGATGGCACAACAACTGCCACGAAGTGTTATATATATGGTAATTGCCCTGGGTCTGGTGATGGTTGTCGTCCAGGATTTATCTGGGCACAACAATATAATACAAACTATGCATATGCGTCGTTTTTAAATCATGGTAGTTGGTATTCGCCTCATAGTTATCGTGGTAAAACCTACGCTTACTCTGTTCGCTGCGTGACAGCAATAGAATACTAGATTTAATGTTATTTTTTGTGTTTTGATTAAGTGCCTTAATAAAAAGGCACTTTTTTTTAACACAAAAAAACTCAAGCATATAAAGCTCGAGTTTTAATAGATTATTCTTAAACCTAGTCTTGCTTAATTAAATTTTTAATATTAGAAAATTGATTTCCTTTTGTTATCGCAACTTTACCAGAGCGAACAAATTCTTTTATTCCATACGGGCGGACCAACTCGGCAAAAGTTTGAACTTTCTTTTCGTCACCGTCTATTTTAACAGTATATGTTTTATCGTTAACATCCATAATTGTAGCGCCCGCTTGAGCTACTATATTCATAAATTCAGCTCTGTTTTCATCACTTACATAAACCTTTAGCAAGCCTATTTCATATTCAATAGCTTCACCGATTGAAAGATTTGCAACTTTAATAACCGGAATTAACCTGTTTAATTGCTTACAGATTTGCTCTATAACATCATTATCAGCAGGAGTAACAATAGTAACTCTTGAATAAATACTATCAAGAGCAGGAGCTACTGTTAAACTTTCAATGTTATATCCTCGACCTGAAAATAAATCAACTATTCTTGATAATACGCCAACTTCATTTGATACTAAAACAGATATTGTGTGATTTATAGTCATATTAACATTCTCCTCTTGATAACAATACTTTATCTATTGGTTGACCTGCCAAAACCCAAGGGTAAACCATTTCAAAATTCTCGCAAATAAAATCAATTAAAACAGGCCCATTATATTCAATTGCTTTTTTAAGAGCAGGAATAATTTCTTCTTCTTTTTCTACTCTTAACCCTAAAGCCCCGTAACTTTCTGCCAGTTTCACAAAATCAGGAGAAGAGATTTTTGTTTGAGAGTAATGTTTGTTATAAATTTTTTCTTGCCATTGACGAACCATACCAAGATAACCATTATTAATTATGCAATTTATAACTTTGAAATTATAATCAACACAAGTCATCAATTCTTGTATATTCATTTGAATTGAACCGTCACCTGCAATATTTAGCACATAACTTTTTTTAGAAGCAACACAAGCACCCATTGCAGCAGGGAAACCAAAGCCCATTGTGCCCAATCCGCCTGAAGTAATTAATTTTCTGGGTTGATTAAACTTGAAATTTTGAGCAGTCCACATTTGATGTTGCCCAACCTCTGTTGCAACAATAGGTTCATCTTTTTTAGTGTATTCATATATTGTTTCCAATACGGTTATAGCGCTCAATTTATCTGAAGCTTTTTGTGCAACTGCAACCTTCTTTTTCCATTCTTTTATATCGTTGAACCACTTATCTTTTAACTCAACATTAATTTTGTGATGAGATTTAGATAATTGAGAAAGCATTGTTGTTAAAACATTTTTAATATCGCCCACGATTGGAATTGAGGCTTTTACATTTTTAGATATAGAACATGGATCAATATCAACATGGATAACCTGTGCATCTCTGGCAAATTTATTAAGACATCCTGTAATTCTATCAGAAAATCTTGTACCGATTGCAAAAATCACATCTGCATTTGCAACTGTCAAATTAGCGCAATAATTCCCGTGCATTCCCATCATTCCAAGACTTGTTTCAAGATTATCAGGATAAGTTCCTGCGCCCATTAAAGTATGAACAACAGGTATGTGGAGCTTAGTTGCAATTTCAATCAATTCTTTACTTGCATTTGATGCAACAACGCCGCCCCCTGAAATAATAACCGGACGTTTGGCGTCAAACAACGTTTCAAGAGCTTTTTGAATTTGCAGAGGATGACCCTTATAATTTGGATTATAACCGACAAGCTCAACATTTTTAGGATAATTAAAAGTGTATTTTGCATTAAAAACATCAACAGGTATATCAATAACAACAGGTCCGCGTTTTCCTGTTGTTGCAATATAAAACGCTTCTTTTACTACGCGTGCTAAGTCTTTTACATCTTTTACAAGGTAATTATGTTTGCAGCAAGAACGGGTTATGCCTACTATATCGGCTTCTTGAAAAGCATCTCCGCCGATTAATTTTGAATTTACCTGACCTGTAATTAAAATTAAAGGCGTACCGTCATAATATGCATTAGCCAGCCCTGTTATTGTATTACATGCCCCCGGACCTGAAGTAACAATTACAACTCCCGGTTTACCGGAAACTCTTGCATAACCTTCGGCGGCATGGACTGCTGCTTGCTCATGGCGAACAAGATAATGTTTAATATCATTTTGTAAATATAGCGCGTCATACAAAGGCAGCACGACCCCGCCCGGATATCCGAAAATTTCTTCAACGCCTTCTTTTTGCAGGGATTTCAATAAAATTTCCGCACCGGAATACATAATCTTGTTCATTAATACCTTCCTTCTAGTATAACTTTAAATAAATTATAGCAAATAAAATTAAATTAATAAAAAATTTTACATAGTTAATAATGTAAACATTTCTCAACAATAAGATAAGTTGCACAATTTTAAACTATAATATTTCAGGAGTTAAAATTTATGTTTGATTATATAAAAGGATTATTGACGGCAAAAAATTTCCCGTTTTGCACGATAGAAGCAAACGGAATAGGTTATTTAATGCTTGTTAACTATAGAACAATACAATCACTGCCTGAAATTAACACAGAAACAAAAATTTATACAAAATTAATCCACAAAGAAGACTCCATGACACTTTGCGGTTTTAAAAACAAACAAGACAGAATCATATTTGACATTTTAACTTCGGTATCAGGAATCGGAACAAAAGTCGCTTTTGCGCTTTTAGATGAATTTGAAACAAACGAACTAATAAACGCGGTCATCGAAGAAGATTTTAAATCAATTTCAAGAACAAAGGGAATAGGTACAAAAATGGCGCAAAAAATAGTTCTTGAAATTAAAGACAAATTAACCAAAATGGACATAACCGCAGAAATGATTTCATCAAAATCAACCTTTGGAAATATTTCAAACGAAACAATAACCCAAGCAGCAACTGTTTTACAGTCACTTGGATATGACAAAAACGAATATCAATCAGCCCTTGAAACGGCAATAAGCGGGCTTAAAAAAGATGACGCTCAAGAATTAATCAAAGAAGCGTTAAAAATCTTATCAATATTTTAAAAATAATTAAAGGATAGAATAAAATGAAACTTGAAAAATTTAAAAAACAAAAAAGAGAACTAAGGGTATTATTTGCTTCAGCAGAAGTTGCGCCATATTCAAAAGTGGGCGGTTTAGCTGATGTTGTAGGAGAACTACCGCTATATTTAGATAAACAAGATGTAGAATGTGCAATTTTTACCCCGCTTTATGGCTCAATTAATCAGGAAAAATATAATATAAAAGAATTGGAAAATTCAGATTTAACAATCGACATGGGTCATTCAAGACACATTTTTAAACTAAAAATGACAGAAATACCCAAAACAAAAGTTAAAGTATTTTTTGTTGATAACCCAAAATATTTTTCATGCTTCAATGTGGTATATCCAAAATGGTGTGATGAAATGTATGAAATGCAAAGATATGTGGCTTTTTGTCTTGCTACATTGGAATATGCAAAGCTATTAAATTTTAAGCCCGACATAATCCACGCAAATGATTGGCACACCGCAATGCTGCCTGTATATTTAAAATCTAATTATAAATATGATGAATTTTATAAAGATACAAAATCAGTCTTTACAATACACAACCTTGCTTATCAAGGCACATGTGATAAATCAATTATCGATTTTGCAAATATGAGGTGGGATAACGTATATAAAGACAACTGTCTTGAACATTTCGGCAAAGTTAATTGGTTAAAAGGCGCTTTATATTGTGCTGATAAAATCACAACAGTGTCACCGAGATATGCTCAAGAAATTTTAAGCTCTGATTTTGGCGAAGGCATGGATTATACGCTAAGAGGTCAAACATATAAACTTTGCGGAATATTAAACGGTACAAATTACGACAAAAAACCTTTTAATATTAAAGAAAAACCAAAATTTAAAGCAGAAATTCAAAAAGCTTTCGGTTTACCTATAAATCCCAATCGCCCTCTTGTAGCAATGATTTCAAGACTTGTATATCAAAAAGGGCTTGATTTAATAGATTTTTGCAAATTTGATTTAATGAATCAACCTGCAGACTTTGTATTTTTAGGAACAGGAGAAGATGGCTATCAAAACATGCTTATTTGGGCATCCAACAATTCATCAAATATAAGAGCATGGATAGATTTTAAACCTGAGTTATCTGAAAAAATATATAAAGCTTCAGATTTATTCTTAATGCCGAGCTTATTTGAACCTTGTGGAATTTCACAAATGATAGCAATGAAATACGGTTCAGTTCCTATTGTAAGAGCAGTAGGCGGTCTAGATGATACTGTTGTTGCTTATCCTAACGATAAAGCAACAGGATTTAAATTTTTGGCTTATGACGCCCAATCTATGTTAAATGAAATTAAAAACGCAATTTGGACATATTACGACAGAAAAGAAGATTTTAAAAATATCATCAAAAACTGCATAAATACAAAATTTTCTTGGGAAGACTCCGCTCAAAAATATAAATTTTTATATTTAGATGTTCTAAACAAAAAGAATTTTTAAAAAAAAGACCCGTCAATCGGGTCTGAAATCGAATAAGTAGAGAGTTAAAAAGTAAAAATATAGTAATTTGTTTAAATTTTATTGTTGAAGTAAATTCTCAATTGATTTTCTCAACTTAAGATTTTCTGTGTGCACTTTATTGTACATTTCTTTTTGGTTTTCGATTATTTGACCAAAAACACTAATAATAAACTCAAAACGATTTTTTGCTTTATATTTTTTAAAAAGTCCGTTTAACCTGTTTGAAACAGTTGATTCCGAACAATTTAATTTCTTTGCAATCTGAGCAATAGTTAGCCCTTGAAAAATACATTTAGCAATAAATCTATGCTCGCACATAATTCTATCCTGAAAATTTTTATTCATGTTTCTTAATTCCATACAAATTTTGTCAATAAGTAGTTTATTGTGTTATAATATAATTGACATTTATGTAAATAGAGTACATGAACAATTTACATCTGTCAAGTAGTAGTTTATAAAAAGTAATAAATATGAGTAACATTGGAACAAGATTAAAACAAATCAGAAAATTAATTAACAAATCACAAAAAGAGTTAGCAGACGAACTCATGCTTACAAAACAAGCCATTTCAAACATTGAAACAGGAAAATGTCTGCCAAGCGTATCACTGTTAGATAAATTATTAATTAAATACAACATTAACATCAACTATGTCATTTCAGGAATTGGCGAAATTTTTATCACAAACAACAATTCCTATAAAGAAATCAGAAAATCACTTATGAAAGAAGTTGAAAAATTCTTAGACGAAAGAGGAATAAATTAATCTAACATTAAAATACGCAGCTATGGAATTAACGAGCTTTTAATCAATTTTAATATACAAATTGTATAGTATATGTAACAATTTAGTAATAAATTTGCATTAGTATTTTTTTATGTGTCATAATCAAGAAAGTTAATAGTCTAACCATTCCTTTCTTGACTTATGCGGTTTTAATACCGCATTATTTTTTTGTAAAATAAAATAGTTGCAAATATTTTTTATGATAAAATAATTATATGATTAGCGAATTTTTATATGCAAAAATACATAGAGCAACCGTAACAGAAGCCAATCTTGATTATGTCGGCTCAATTACTATAGATAAAGCTTTATTAAAAGAAGTCGGAATTAAAAAGAACCAAAAAGTTGAAATCTTAAATATAAATAACGGCGAAAGATTTTCAACCTATGTTATAGAAGGCAAAGAAAATTCAGGCATTATTTGTCTAAACGGAGCGGCCGCAAGAAAAGCTCAAGTTAAAGATAAAGTCATAATTGTAGCTTATGCAATGATGACTTTTGAAGAACAAGAAAATTTTGAACCAAAAATTGCACACGTGGATGAAAATAATAGATTAATTACGGTCTAAATGAAATTAATTGAAGATAATAACATTATCTATGCAAAAATCATAAGGGCTGACATGTGCCCAAAAGAAACAACTTTTTTTACGGATGATACAAATGAAATTCAATTTGGAATTGTATACCATAAAAAAGGTCATAAAACTGGTGCTCATTACCATAATCATCTTAATAGCGAAACAACAAAAACAGATGAAATTATTGTTGTACAAAACGGCTCAATGCGCATTGATTTCTATAACGAAAAAGGCGTATACATTAAAAGTTGTGAAGTTTTTAAAGGTGACATTGTTATATTATATCAAGGCGGTCATAATATAACTTATTACGAAGACACAAAAACTTTCCTGATAAAATCAGGCGCATATAATAAAGAAAATGATAAAACCAGAATAATAGGCGCAAACAGCCTTGAATTAATAATTGATAACGATTAATACATATCATTTGAACTGTTGTCATCTTCCTCTCTTAAAGATGACAAATCGTAGTTATATGTACAATCGAAATCTTCGGGCAATTTGTCCGTATCAGGCCATATAGTAGACTCATCAAATCGGCAAGATTCTAAATTATCACTTGTTGATAAGTCGCTGTCCGATAAATCGGTTTCCGAAAAATTTGCGCCCGCCATATCGGCGTCTGAAAAATTACAAAAATTAACAGTCGCATAATTAAAACTTGCGCCGTTTAAAATTGCACCCGAAAAATCACATTCTGAAATGGTTGCCCTTGAAAAATCAACGCTTGTTAAGTCGCAATCAGTAAAATTAATATTTGCTAAATTGCTTTCTTGAAAGCTGGTGCCGGAAAAATCAATATTGCTAAAATCTGCATTTTCAAAATTTTGATGTGAAAAATCAGCCTCAGAAATATCTAAATCGGAATTTTCCTTATGATATTCCACAAATGAATCATAATCATTCAAAATTAAATCAACTAAATTTTCTTGTGCCATTTACCTGCCCTTTAAATAATCTGCGTCTGTTGTGCCAATAAAACTGCTTGGACTCTGTTGTCTACATTTAATTTCTTATAAATGCTGTTAAGATGTGTCTTAACCGTAACTTCTCTTACAAAAAGCTTCTGGGCTATTTGAGAATTTGAACTACCCTTTGCAACTAATGAAAGTATTTCTTTTTCTCTTGCTGTCAAAGGAGAAATTTCTTCACCATTGACAAAAGGAAGTGCTTTTATTTCCTTAGTGTCTTTATTCCACAAAGAACGTCTTAATAACGCTTCAATTCTTGCTAATAAATTCGGAAGAATAAACGGTTTAACAATATAATCATCTGCACCGAATTTTAAACCGGAAATTTGCTTATTTGTTTCAGATACGGAAGTTAACATTATTACCGGAATTTTTGCAATTTTTTCATTTTTTCTTATGGCTTTTAACGTTTCCCATCCGTCGAGATTAGGCATAACAACATCTAATAAAATTAAATCAAAATCATTTTCTTCATCTAAAATTTTAAGCCCTAAAAGACCGTCTGAAGCAGCCTTCACCTCGTAACCATACATAGGCAGAGCGTCTTCTAAAAGTTTAGAATTATCGTCTATTATTAAAATTCTCCCCAGTGAACTCATACTATTAAATTCTCTCTAATTGCTTTAATGGCAGCCTGTGTCCTATCTTCAACGTTCATTTTTTGTAAAATCGAACACACATGTACTTTTGTGGTGTTAACAGATATTGATAACTCTCGGGCAATTTGAGAATTATTATATCCTGTTGCTAATAATATTAACACTCTTTTTTCCTGCTGGGTCAAATTGTAACAATCTTTTATGGAAATATTTGCAAATTTTGAGATATTTTTAGTTGTAGATTGCATAACATAGCGAGAAACGGCAGAATCAAAATACATTGACCCATCCAGCACATCTTTTATTATGGCATTCAATTTATCAGGCTTTATATCTTTAGTGCAATATGCACATATACCTGCTTCAAGACATGCTGTAACTTCATCTTTTTCACAATGCGAAGTTAAAATTACAACCTTAATATTATCGTATTTTGCTTTCAAGCGTCTTGTGAGCTCTACTCCGTTTAATTCAGGTAAACCTAAATCCATTAAAACAAGATCTACTTCATTTTTTTCGCATATATCAAAAGCTATTTGGGGAGTTTCAGCAACCCAAACATTACCTGTATAATCCTGTGTTTCTAATGAAGTTTTAAGTGCAAAAGAAGTCAAGGCATGATCTTCAACAATTAAAACATTACTTTTCTTATCCATACTTAAAGATATTATAAAATAACTTAACAAAAAATTGCAATATCTAAAGATTTTTGTTAGGTTATTAATTGAAGGAAAAAATTATGATTACAAAAAAAGATGTTGAACACGTTGCAAAATTAGCAAGACTAGAATTAACCGAAGATGAAAAAGAGATGTTTACACACCAATTAGGTGATGTTTTAGCGCATGTTGAAAAAATGAATGAAGTTGATACTACAGGGGTTGAACCTATGAATCATCCTATAGATTTTGTTAACGTTATGCGTGAAGATAAAAAGATTTACGAAAATACAAGAGAAGAACTTATGGCAAACGCACCTGATGTTGAGGGTGATTATTTCAAAGTTCCGAAAATAAATTAAGAGGTTATATGACAAAATATATTTTTATAACAGGCGGCGTAGTTAGTTCCTTAGGAAAAGGAATTGTAGCCGCCTCTTTAGGCAGGCTTTTAGTTTCAAGAGGCTACAAGGTTTCAATACAAAAATTTGACCCTTATATAAATGTAGACCCCGGAACAATGAGTCCTTTTCAGCATGGCGAAGTTTTTGTTTGCGAAGACGGCGCTGAAACAGACCTTGATTTAGGTCATTATGAAAGATTTATCGATACTAATTTATCTCAAATTAACAATGTTACCTCGGGTTCTGTTTATCAAACGGTTATAAACAAAGAAAGAAAAGGAGAATATCTCGGAGCAACCGTTCAGATGATTCCTCATATTACGGGAGAAATCAAATCGAGATTAATTCAAGCAGCAAAAAAAGATAACCCCGATATATTAATAGCAGAAATCGGCGGTACTATAGGAGATATTGAAAGTTTGCCGTTTATTGAAGCAATCAGGCAGTTTCGCTCTGAAATAGGCATGCAAAATTCAATGTCAATCCATGTTACTCTTCTTCCCTATCTGCCAACATCCGGCGAGCTTAAAACAAAACCATCTCAACATAGCGTAAATGTATTAAGAAGTTATGGAATTCAACCTGAAATGCTTGTTTTAAGAACGCAAATTCCCGTAGGGAAAAATGAAAAAGATAAATTGGCGCTGTTTTGTTCTGTTAATAAAGATTGCGTAATTGAATGCAAAGATATGAAATCAATATACGAAGTACCTTTATCACTTGAACAGCAAGGAATTGTTACACAAATAAGCAAAATTTTGGGTCTTGAAGAAAGAAAAGCAAATCTTTCAATGTGGGAAGAACTTGTTTGGAAAATCAATCATCCGCAAAAAGAGCTTAATATAGCACTTGCCGGAAAATACACAGAACTGAACGACGCATATATATCAGTTGTTGAAAGTTTAAAACATGCAGGATTTGAAAATGATGCAAAAATAAATATAAAATGGATTGCATCAGAAGATATACACAACACGGAAGATACTGAAAAACTCTTAGAAAACATCGACGGAATAATTGTTCCCGGAGGTTTTGGTGTCAGAGGCATAGAAGGAAAATTAAAAGTAATTCAATATGCAAGAGAAAATAATATTCCATATTTAGGCTTATGTCTTGGAATGCAATGTGCGGTTATTGAATTTGCAAGAAACGTTGCAGGTCTTGAAAATGCCAATTCTACAGAATTCAACAAAAACACAAACTACAAAGTTGTTGACCTTATGGAAGAGCAAAAAAATATAGCAGGCTACGGGGCAACAATGAGGCTCGGAAGCTATCCTTGTAAAATTATAAAAAATACAAAAGCCTATGAATTATATAATGAAGAATTAATACACGAACGCCACAGACACAGATTTGAATTTAATAATGATTATAAAAATCTTTTAGTCGAAAACGGTCTTGTAATTTCAGGAACAAGCCCGGATGGTTTATTGGCAGAAATTGTCGAAAATCCGAATTGCGACTTTTTCGTTGCCTGCCAATTCCACCCCGAATTCAAATCACGTCCGCAAAGACCACACCCCTTGTTTAGAGGGCTAATTCAAGCGGCGATTAAAAAATCGGAAAATAAATTACAAAATGTTAGTAATTAGGCTTTATTGATATTCCTTAAAAATACCTCATCATAAAGTTGAAGCTCCTCAAGAAGCTTTGCAATATTTTCTTCTGAAGCGTCTTTTATACTCTCATCTTTAAGATAAGAGATTACTTTTAACAACTTCATCACTTCAACACTATAATCTGATCCTTCATAAGAAATTGTAATTTTTTGTCTTTTTTTCATGATATTCCCTTTGCTATTTTTATAATATAGCACAAGATTATAATAAATAAATTCAACGACTTATTAGATATATATTATTTATAAATACAGAATATTGCTTATTTACGGAATTGTTAATAAAAAAAGTTCGCTTATCAATAATGTAATGGATAAAAAAATTTATGCAATCTTTACATTTCTTAACAAATCAAAATGTCAATCACTTTATAAAGAGATTAACTTCTAAATTTGTAATATAAAAACTATATAATCACATTAACATAAATAAAATAAATTTACATGTTTTATATAAAAATAATTTACATATTTTATAAAAATTTATTTTATATATTATTTTCCTAAAATACAAATAAACAAAATGCATTGCCAGTTTTAAAATTGAAATAAATATAATTTAATTTATCATAATTAGACAAATCATAAATACATCCAATTCACTAATTACTAACATAACAAAAACCCTCTTAATAATTAAGAGGGTTGAAAATCTTGTTTTTCTTGATTCTCGTGATGAAAGGTTAGTGTGTGATTAGTGTGTTTAAACTTTTTTAGGGGTTATTTATGTCTTACATATATATAAAATATATACGGGTATAATAATTGCTTATTTTATTTTATTTGTTACATTTCTTAATAAATTAAAACACCTCACTAAGGAGGTGTTTTAAAGTTGATTTATAATTAATTAAAAACTAATCTTCTTTCTTTTCAAAAACTATCTTATCATCACGATAATCCATTAGAAGTTTTGTGCCTGCAGGATAATTTCCGCTTAAAATTTCTTCGGCAAGAACATCTTCAACTTTCTTTTGAATAACACGTCTTAAAGGACGAGCACCGTATGCTTCAGAATATCCTTCTTTTGCCAAATAATCTTTTGCAGCATCAGTAACTTCAATAGATAAATCTCTTTCAGACAAGCGTTTAAATAAATCTTTCAACATTAAATCAACGATTTGTCTTATTTCTTCTTGGCTTAAATGAGCAAAGACAATTATATCATCAACCCTGTTTAAAAATTCAGGTCTAAACGCCTTTTTCAACTCCTCATGTACTGTTTCTTTAAGTTTTTCATATTTATCTTTTTTATCATCACCGGAAACAGAGAAGCCGAGTTTTTGAGTATTTGTTATCATGCTGGCTCCGACATTTGAAGTCATGATAATAATAGTATTTTTAAAGTTAATGTGGCGACCTTTTGAATCAGTCAAACGACCATCATCTAAAATTTGCAACATGATATTGAATACATCCGGGTGTGCTTTTTCAATTTCATCAAAAAGAACAACGCTATATGGTTTCTTTCTGATTATTTCACACATATTGCCGCCATCATCATAACCGACATACCCCGGAGGAGAACCGATTAATTTTGATGTTGCATGTTTTTCCATAAATTCAGACATATCAATTCTAACCATGTTGTCTTCAGAACCAAACACAGCTTCAGCTAAAGCTTTTGCTAATTCGGTTTTACCGACACCTGTAGGACCACAGAAGATAAAGCTTCCTATAGGTCTATTTGGAGATTTTAGACCAACACGGGCACGTCTTATAGATTTAGCCAAAGATACAACCGCATCTGATTGACCGATTACACGATTATGCAGCGTTTCTTCGAGTTTTAACAACTTTTCAGATTCAGCCTCAGTAATCTTAGTAACAGGAATACCTGTTATAGTTGAAACAACTTGTGCAACTTCTTCAACGCCAACCGTCGGCTTGTTTTCATCTTGAGTTTCTCTCCATTTTTCAGAAATTTCATGGATTTTTTCTTTCAAATTAGCTTCATCATCTCTTAAATCGGAAGCTCTTTCGAACTCTTGATTTCTTATAGCGTCTTCTTTTTCTTTAATTATTGCTTTTAGTTCTTTTTCCAATTCCTTACCTTCAGGAGGAAGCGTTGAAACATTCAAGCGAACTTTTGAAGCTGCTTCATCAATAATATCTATGGCTTTATCGGGTAAAAATCTTTCGGTAATAAATTTAGAAGATAGCTCCGTTGCAGCCACAATTGCTTCATCAGAAATTATTAATTTATGATGTTCTTCGTATTTTGGTTTTAAACCTTTAATGATTTCAATAGTTTCTTCAATAGAAGGCTGATCAACAATTACTGTTTGAAAACGTCTTTCAAGCGCTGAATCTTTTTCAATATATTTTCTATATTCATCAAGTGTTGTTGCACCGATAACTTGAATTTCGCCGCGTGATAATGCCGGTTTTAAAATATTAGCAGCATCAATTGCACCTTCTGCAGCACCTGCACCGATTAAAGTATGCATTTCATCAATCACAAGAATAATATTTCCTGCTTGTCTGATTTCATCCATAATCTTTTTAAGGCGTTCTTCAAATTCACCTCTATATTTTGTGCCTGCAATCAAAAGTCCCATATCAAGCTGAATTATTTTTTTATTTTCTAAGATGTCAGGAACTTCGCAATCCACAATTCTTTGAGCTAAACCTTGAGCAATTGCCGTTTTTCCGACACCCGGTTCACCAATCAAAACAGGATTATTTTTAGTTCTTCTTGCTAAAATCTGTATTACACGTTCAATTTCTTTTTCTCTTCCTACAACAGGGTCAAGTCTTTGCTCTTGAGCAGCAAGAGTTAAATCCGTTCCAAATTCATCCAATGAAGGAGTTTTTGCACTTTTTTGAGAAACACCTGCAGCAGCAAGAGTTGAACCTGATGAAGATGATGTTGTTTTAGTTTCACCAAGCATTTTAATAACGTTAGAACGACATTTATTTAAATCTACTCCAAGGTTTTCTAATACTTTTGCTGCAACACCTTCACCTTCTCGAATTAAACCCAATAAAAGGTGCTCTGTGCCGATATAATTGTGTCCTAATTGTCTTGCTTCATCCCAAGATAATTCTAAAACCTTTTTTGCCCTTGGCGTGAACGGAATTTCAACAGCGACAAAACCACAGCCTCTGCCTATTATTTTTTCAACTTCCTCTCTTGCTTCCTTTATGTTAACACCCATGGATTTAAGTGTTTTTGAAGCAATGCCGGTGCCTTCAGCTATAAGACCCAACAAAAGCTGTTCAGTGCCGACAAAATTATGACCTAACCTGCGAGATTCTTCCTGCGCAAGCATAATAACCCTAATTGCCTTTTCCGTAAATCTTTCGAACATGTAAACTTCCTTATAAAAAGTTATATTAATTTATCCACTTCAAAATTCTACAATGAAAAATATTATTCATCAAGCATTTTAATTCTTCTTTCGTGTCTTCCGCCCTCATAATTTGTATTGAGCCATACGTCAACAATATCGTAAGCTAAACCTTCACCAATTACCCTTGCTCCCATGGTTAATACATTTGAATTATTGTGCAATCTGGACATTTTGGCACTGTACGTATCAGATACACAAGCAGCTCTAATCCCTTTAAATCTGTTTGCACACATCTGCATACCCAATCCGGTGCCGCAAATTAATATTCCGTAATGGAATTCATTATTTAAAATTGCTTCACAAACTTTTTTTGCATAAACAGGATAATCGCAAGATTCTACTGAATTTATACCAAAATCAGTAACATCATAACCTTTAATTAATAAATTCTTATATATATTATTCTTGAGAATATATCCGCCGTGATCAGATGCAATTGCTAACTTAATTCTATTCATATTCACCTCAAATAAATAATATCATACAATAAATTTTCTTGTAGAAAAATTGTTTTTGATATAAATTAAATCATGTAGAGGTATTTTATTTAAAGGATAAAAACTTATGGCAGAAAGAAAACTAGTAGGAACAAATGAAATGTTCAAAAAAGCACTTGCCGGCGGTTATGCTATCGGTGCTTACAATGTTAACAACATGGAAATTTTGCAAGGTATTGCAGAAGCTGCTGAAGAAACTCAATCTCCGATTATTCTTCAAGTTTCAGCAGGCGCAAGAAAATATGCAAATCAAACATATTTAATCAAATTAGTTGAAGCAGCATTAGCTACAACTACAGTACCTATCGCACTTCACCTTGATCACGGTGCTGATTTTGAAATTTGTAAAGCTTGTATAGACGGCGGTTTCTCTTCAGTTATGATTGACGGTTCTCGTTTCCCATTTGAAGAAAACGTTGCACTAACTAAAAAAGTTGTAGAATACGCTCATGAAAGAGGAGTTTCAGTTGAAGCTGAACTTGGTAAATTAGCAGGCGTTGAAGACGATGTTAATGTTAGCGAAAAAGACGCTAAATATACAAACGTTAAAGAAGCAGTTGAATTTGTTAAACAAACAGGCTGTGATTCATTAGCTATCGCTATCGGAACAAGCCATGGTGCATACAAATTCAAAGGCGAAGCAAAACTTGACTTCGAAAGATTAAAAGAAATCAAAGATGCACTTAAAGAAGCAGGATTCGGCGATTATCCGATTGTTCTTCACGGTTCATCTTCAGTACCTAAAGAATTTGTTGAAAAATGTAATAAATTCGGCGGCAACTTGCCTGATGCACAAGGTGTTCCTGAAGAAATGCTAAAATATGCATCTCAACACGGCGTTGCTAAAATTAACATTGATACAGACTTAAGATTAGCAATGACTTCTACAATCAGAGAATTCTTCATTGAACATCCTGAAAAATTTGACCCAAGAGAATACATGGGTCCTGGTAGAACAGCTGTTAAAGAAATGGTTATGCACAAAATGAGAGATGTATTAGGAACAGCAGGACACGCTAAAGACTAATATTAAAAACATAACAGTCAAAAAGCAGGTGATAAATTTCACCTGCTTTTTTTGTTATAACTTAACAAACGTTGAAAATATGCGCTAAAACATAAAATAAGCTTGTCAAGTGAAAAAAGCGTAATATTAACTATTTTAAAAAAAATTTACGTTATGCAATATTTGCTGATTTCAGCTATGCATTATGATATAACATATATAACAAACGAGATTGATTATCATTTTATGGGGGAATAAATGAGCCAATATCTAACCAAAGAAGAAATCAAACAATGGAGGAGTTCTTTAGAAAAAATAACTCTGGAAGAATACGCCAAAAAGCTTGGCAAGGTTCTGGAAGAAGATAAACAAACAAATGATATTATAGATATTGTTATACAAAACGAAAAAAGACTATACACATCAAGAGAAAAATCTTCAAACCAAGTTCTAAAATTGGCTGAAAAATCACAAGAAGTTCAACATAAAATCTTATCAGAATCTCAATCAAGCGCAATTAAAGAAATAAAATCAAAGCTTACATATAAAAAACCTTTAACACAAAGAGAAGATACCGTTTTAAATCACTTTATTCAAAATAAAGGCGAAATAGTTTACGCAAGAGATTTGGCAGCTGTTTTGGGTTTACCTTGTGATTACGTATATAAATACATCAAGAATCTTAGAACCAAAATTTCACAAAACGTATTGGAAAACGCTGCTAAAGGCGGATATATTTTCAAATTATAAAATATATTAACTTTTTTACAAAAAAAGTAAACATATCTTATAATTAAAGTATGGAAAAGATACTATCTGAAAGTTTAAATTTAATTGACGACATTATTAATGATACCAAAGTTAAAAATCTGGATTTTTACCGCTCGGTGTTAGAAATAATGTCATCTTTATATGTAAATACATCTTTAGGAATTTTCTTTTGTGAAAATTCAAGTTTGACAACAAAAGCTGCGCTAAAACAAAAAAATGATGTTTCTAATTATAAAATAAACCCTGAGTTTATATATGACTTTATAGAATCAAAAGACAAATTACAAGAAATAAAAACACAAGAAGATAATTTTCTATACTCAAATACACTCATAGCAAAACTGGCAATCAAAAAATCCGTGTATGGTGTTATTATTCTAAGCACCAATGAAAAAATTACACAGGAAATTAAAACTTCTTTTTTGGCTCTATCTCAGATTATCAGCTATAAAATCAAAGACTATGAATTAAATGAAGTTTTCAAAATACAATTAAAAGCAATACAAGAAGCAATGGCAGAAAAGCAAGAAGCCTATGAGATAATCAAAAAGCAACACAAAAAACTTCAAGAACTGGATAAAACAAAAAGCTTATTTCTTGCAAATATTTCCCATGAATTAAGAACTCCGCTTAATGCTATTATTGGTTTTTCTCAAGCCTTAGACAGCAAAATTTTCGGCGATTTAAACCCTAAACAAGCGGAATACATTAAAGACATTCAAATTTCAAGCCTTCATCTTTTAGGCATGATAAATGAAATTTTGGATATTTCAAAGCTTGAAGCTCATGCTATGAAATTCAGCCCCATCGAGTTAAATCCCACACAAACCATCCAAGAAGTAATAAATATTCTGGAACCGTTATATAAAAATAAAAATATAGAAATAATATTCAATTCCGATTTTGAATGTAAAATAAAAGCAGATTATCAAAAATTTCAACAAATTTTATATAATCTTTTATCTAATGCAATTAAATTTACGAAAGAAAACGGAAAAATCGAAATCATTCAATCCAAAGAAAATAAAAACTATACACTAAAAATAAAAGATAACGGCATAGGAATAGATAAAAAATTCCACAATAAAATATTTAAAAAATTTGTTCATTTGGATAATGTCTACACCAAAAATCAAAATTCAACGGGTCTTGGTTTAACTATCACAAAAGAACTGGTTAAGCTGCACAAAGGAAAAATTTCACTTTCAAGCGAACTAAACAAAGGCACAACTTTTACAATAGAATTCAGAAATATTATTTTATGACAAAAAAAATTTTAATAGTTGAAGATAACGAATTAAATATGAAACTGTTTTTTGATATCCTAACATATCAAAAGTATGACGCAGAAAAGTCTTTTGACGGGCATGAAGCATATCAAAAAATCAAAGAAAATAATTATGATTTAATAATTTTAGATTTACAACTGCCAAAACTTGACGGCTTCAGTCTTATTGAAAAATTAAAAAAAGAAAATATTAAACTTCCGCCTATAATTATAGTTAGTGCATGCGCTATGGATTCAGATAAACAAAAAGCAAAACAGCATAATATAAATGATTATCTGACAAAACCTATAGACATAAATAATTTTATTAAAACAGTAAAACAAAAAATTGGTGAATAACAATGTTTGCAGATTACCATATTCATTCAAACTTTAGCTGCGATTCCAATACGCCAATGGAAGACTATATCAAACAAGCAATTAAAATTAATCTTGATGAAATATGTATAACCGATCACACTGACGTAGGCAACAATGGGTGTGTCATTTGCGACTATGAAAATTACTTTAAAGAAATAAAAAGATTAAAAGAAAAATACGCTAATAAAATATCAATCAAACAAGGCATGGAATTTGGCATGCAAGCACATCATAAAGACTATTTTGAAAATATATTTAATAAATACCCTTTTGATTTTATTATAATGTCGTTTCACCTTGTCGAAGACAAAGATTTATGGGACAGAAGTTTTCAACACGGCAAAACTCAAGCTCAATATAATCAAAGATATTATGAAGAAATATATAATACAATTAATGTTTATAATAAATACAGTGTTTTGGGACATCTGGATTTAATAAGAAGATATGATGATTTTGGGGAATATCCTTTTAAAAAATCAAAAGAAATCATTGAAAAAATCTTAACCCATATAATTGAAAATCAAAAAGGCATAGAACTTAATACATCATCATTCAGATACGGACTCAAAGACTTAATGCCTTCAAAAGATATCCTGAAATTTTATAAAGAATTAAACGGAGAAATAATAACCATAGGTTCAGACTCGCACAACACAAAATATCTGGGCTACAAAATAAAAGACATGCAAGAATTTTTAAAATCAATCGGCTATAAATATTTTGCAACTTTTGATAAAATGAAACCTATATTTCATAAATTATGATTTTATTTATCTAAAATCTTCTTAGTTTTAAAATTAGAGCACACTCCGCAATTGTTGCATTTGACTTCACAAGGTATTGTAGCAGTTGAATTTTTTGCTTTATTGTATTCATCTAAAAGCCAAGATTTATTTACACCATAAAATATATTGTCCCAAGGCAAAATTTCATCACTTAAAAACTCTTTTGATGCTTCTTTTTCAATATCGATGTTTAATTTTTGGGCAATTTTTTGATATAAATCAAAATCAAGATTTTCATCCCAAGAATCTAAATAAGAACCAGCTTTATATAATTCATAAATAAAATCAGATAATTTTTCATCACCTCTTGTAAAAAACGCTTCTAATTGAGACATTTTAGGGTTATGAAAATTAAATTTTACATTTTTTATTTTATCTTTTAACTCTCTTAAATATTTAATTTTATCTTGAATTTCCAAAATAGTATTTTGTCTAGCCCATTGAAAAGGTGTATGAGGCTTTGGCACAAAAACGGAAATTGAACAAGTAATTTGAGGATATTTTAAGCCATTTTCCCTGCATGCAAGATTGACACTCTCAATTAAATCAACAATACCTTTTAAGTCGTCATAAGTTTCAAAAGGCAAACCTATAACAAAATAATATTTAATTTTATTCCATCCGTTTTTAATACAGGATATTGTCGCATTTATTATTTGTTCTTGTGACAAGTTTTTATTAATAACATCGCGCATACGCTGAGTACCTGCTTCAGGCGCAATTGTAACCGTTGCTTTTTTTTCACTTTGAGCCAATTTTGCCAATTCCAAAGAAAACCTGTCAGCTCTTTGAGAAGGCAAAGAAACATTAATTCCCGTACCTCTAAAATGACAACTTAAATCCGATAAAATTTCTTCAATTTTCCCATGGTCATTGGATGACAAAGATAATAAAGAATATTCATCATAACCGGTGTTTTTAACGTATTCTTTTGCTAATTTAACAATATCATCTTTTTTTCTTTCTCTTATAGGAAGATTAATATGTGAAGCTTGACAAAAACGACACAATCTGCCGCATCCTCTCCTTAGCTCAATTATTGCCCTATCATGAACAGAGGCAAAATGAGGAATTGGAGAATTTATCGGATGATTTTCATAAGTTAGCTGAGCTATTCTTTTATTTGTTTTGTTGTTTAATAATGGAGCATAAACCCCTTCAATTTTAGCCAATTCTTTTATAATTTCATCTCTTGGCATTTTATTTTTTAATTGAATATATTTTTCTAAAACCTCAATATCAACATCTTCACCATCTCCAATAATAAAAATATCAATAAATTTACTCATAGGTTTAGGATTTGATGTGCAAGGACCACCCGCCATAATGATAGGATGAGAATTATTTCTATCTTCATTAAAAACCGGAATATCAGACATTTCCAACAATTTTAAAACTGTTGTATAACACATTTCATATTGAAGCCCAAAACCGACTATGTCAAATTCTTTTGGTTTTCTTTTTGATTCAAGAGCATAAATTTCTTTATTATTTTTTTCCAAAAGCTCCAAAAAATCTTTATCAGGGGCATATAGCCTGTCACACAAAAGATTACTTCTTTTGTTAATTAAATCGTAAATTATTTTATGACCAAAATTGCTTATCCCGATTTCATATTTATCAGGAAAAACAAAAAGGAATTTACCTTGAGCAGAATTAAAATCTTTATCATAAGAACCAAATTCATCTCCAATATACCTTGAAGGGCGTTCTGTTTGATATAAAAGATTTTCATATTCAGCTAAAAACTTATCATCTATCATATTATTTATTAAACTATAAAAATAAAAAAATATTGTTAAGTAATGTTAAGCAGCAAAAAAATAAAAAGCAATTTTTAAATTAAAAATAACTTTATTATATTGTAAAGGTTAGTTTAAAAATTAAATTAGGTTAGGAGTGTAATATTATGGCGTGGTTAATTATGTCATTAAGAAGGTGTGAACTTCAAAGAAGTATCAACGATCACACAATGGAAAAATTACAATTGTCAAGACAATTGAGAAGATTATCAAGTTTTTCAACAGCAATTGGCGACGGTTCTATAACACCAAGTGAAATTGCTTCAGTAGGTAAAGATTTATTTGGTGATGCACTTGATTTTATGGGTTACTCAAATGAAGTTGCTTCACAAATGGCTCAAGAACAAACAGACTACTATTCAGAAGCATACGGTACGGTAACTCAAGAACAATACTACAACAACCCGTCTTTAACTGCTCAAGCACAATTATATTATGATGAAAGCGGAAACCTAGACACAGATACAATGTATCAAGAATTCTATGATGAAGCCTTAAAAGAATTTGCAGAAAATTACTTTATGCCGCTTTTAAACGAAAAAGAAAAAGAAATACAAGATAAGCAAACTGAGTTAGAAACCTTGGTTGAATCCGAACAAGCCGAACTTGAACAACTAAAGAGTTCAACAAGTCAAGAAATTCAAAATAGCACAATAAAATTAAGCTAATAAACTAACTCCAAATCCTAATTTAAATATAACCAAAACTGCTCGCACAAAGCGAGCATTTTTTTTTTATTTAAAATTAATTTATGTTAATATTGGATAAAAAAATTAATATTTTGTAATGTTAAAAGTAACGAATAAGTAAGGAAGAAAAATGACCAAAGACGTCCAAGAGCAAACCGATTCAAAACAGAAGATTTTAGTTGTAGACGACGAAGCAAGTATTAGAAGAATTCTCGAAACCCGTTTGAAAATGGCAGGATACAATGTTGTAACAGCGGAAGACGGTGAAGAAGCAGTTGAACTATTTAACAAAACAAATCCTGATATAGTTATTCTTGATGTTATGATGCCTAAAATGGATGGTTATGGAGTAACCAGAGAAATCAGAAGAGTATCTGATGTTCCGATTATTATTCTAACAGCTTTGGGTGATGTATCAGAAAGAATTACAGGTTTAGAATTAGGTGCTGATGATTATGTTATTAAACCATTCAGCCCAAAAGAGCTTGAAGCTCGTGTTAAAGCAGTATTAAGAAGAACAGTTAACAAAGATATAACAATTCCAACAGGTAAAACAACAAAAAATGTTATTACAACAGGCAACATTAAAATTGACACTGCAAGAAGACAGGTATATCGCAAAAACGAAAGAATACGTCTTACAGGCATGGAATTCAGCTTATTAGAATTGCTTGTAAACAATTCAGGAACAGCATATTCAAGAAATGAAATTTTGCAGCACGTTTGGGCATATCCTCCGGATCATAGAATTGATACGCGTGTTGTAGACGTACATATTTCAAGATTACGTTCAAAATTAGAAACCGACCCTGCAAATCCCGAGCTTATTCTTACTGCTCGCGGTATAGGATATATGTTTCAAAGAATAGGTTAATAAGATAACTGCATTTTATGGCTTGTGCAAGACACAAGCCATATTTTATTATAAATATGAAAAACAATATTAAATTAATTAAAAAAGAAAACAATCAATCAAAGAAAAAAATTCTTGTAATAGGGGTGTTTCACGGCGACGAAACACAAGGAGAATTTTTTATAAATTCATACCTTAAAAAAAACACCACCACAAAGAACAATATTTTCTACATACCAAAATTAAACCCCTCACAAAAAAGAAAAAATCTGAATAATGTTGATTTAAACAGAAACTTTCCGACAAAAAACTGGACTTTAAGCGAACCAACAAGCGACTATTTTGGCGGGTATAAACCAAACAGCGAAGTTGAAACTCAATTTTTGGTTGATTTAATTAATAAAAATAATTTTAGCGCAATTATCACAATACACTCACCATATAAAGTGGTTAACTTTGACGGTCCGGCTGAAAATTTAGCAAAAATTGCAAGTTCAATTATAGGATATCCAATAAGCAATGACATAGGTTATCCTACCCCGGGAAGCTTTGGAACATATTGCGGAATTGAAAGAAAAATCCCGACGCTTACAATTGAAATAGATGAAGATGAAAATATGGAACTTTTAAATAAAAAATTCCATAAATTCTTTGAATATCTTGAAAATGATTTTTAAATCATATCTATTTTTTTCTTTTCCAAAATTAACTTATCGTAAATCCAATCAGGAACGAAATTCTTGCCCATCAATATAGTTCCATGGTTCATTGAAGGTGCATGGAAATCCGAGCCGCCTGTTACAATTAAGCCATATTGTTCTGCTAAAGTTGAAAAATGCTCAACAGCAGCAGGAGAATGTTTTCTGTGATATGCTTCAATTCCCCTTAATCCGTAATTAACTAATTCACAAGTTAGACTATCTGCTATATCAACATCGATAGGATGCGCGAATACAGGAATACCGCCTGCTTCAGATATAATTTCTACGGCATCATGAGGAGAAACAGTCTTTCTTTCAATATAAACATCAGAATTATTGTTTATGAATTTAGCATAAGCCTCCATGATATTTGAACTACCACCACAAGAAGTTATTGCTCGCGCTATATGAGGTCTGCCGATTGAACCTTGGGGCGCAACCAATTTTTGAACATCTTCAAATTTAATTTTAATTCCTTGCTTTTTTGCCAATAAATCAATAATTTGATGAGTTTGCTCAATTCTTGCTTTTTGCTGAAAATTAAGCATATCAATGAATTGCTGATTTTTTTCATCCATAAAATATCCGAGTATGTGAACTTCCCAGCCTTTATATATTGTGTTAATTTCAACTCCCGGAATAACTTCAAGTTTTAAATTATTCTTATTAATATAATCTTGTGCCACTTTATGCGAAAGAACATTGTCATGATCAGTCAAAGCAATCACATCAAGACCGCATTGAATTGCAGTATCAACGATTTTTTCAGGACTTAACATTCCATCTGAATAAGTAGTGTGAATGTGTAAATCAATCTTCACTTTCCCTTTCCCCTTGTTCATTATATTCAAAACTTACTCTTTTAATACTTTTAGCACAATTACCGCTAAAGAGTATTTCACATGCATTAAGCACATAAGGCGGTGTCATTTCAACATCAAATCTTTCATTTATTGATGTAACCAATCTTCTTAAAGACGCCTGATAGTCCATTCCGATTACCCCTGCTTTACTGCCGCAAAAACCAACATCGGAAATATATGCATGTCCGTTTAATATTGATTCATCAGCAGTTGGAACGTGAGTATGTGTCCCTAAAACCGCACTTACGCCTAAATCAAAAGCATAGCGCGCGAAGCATTGTTTTTCTGCAGTAGCTTCAGCATGAAAATCTACAATAATAATTTTATCACCTAAACCTACGCTGGATTTTAAATTCGTCATCAATTCTTCTAAAGCTACAAAAGGACAATCAATAGGAGGCATAAATGTTTTTCCTAAAAGATTTATGACAATAACATTGTCAAAAATTCTATATCCGACACCTAAAGTTGACTTATGATAATTATAAGGACGAATTAAAATTTCTGCCTCATCAATATAAGACAAAATATCTTTTTTGTCCCAAATATGATTTCCACTAGTCATGCAATCTATTCCATAGCTTTTTAGCTCTTCATAATTTTTCTTTGTTAAACCAAAACCATGGCTCGCATTTTCAACATTAGCAATTATAAAATCATATTCAGATTTTTTATTATTATCAGTCAAAAACTTTTCTACGACGTTTCTGCCGCAGCGTCCGACAATATCACCTATAAATAATATTTTAAAATCTTTTTGCATCGACTATTGCCTAAGGTTATTTGGCAATTTCGGTAACACGAACCTCACGTACAACTGTTACACGAATTTGTCCGGGGTATTCCAATTCATCCTCAATGCGTTTTGCAATATCTCTTGCCAATTTAGAGCTTGCAACATCATCAAATACATTAGGTTGAACAATAACCCTAACCTCTCGACCTGCTGACACAGCAAATGACTGCTTAATACCTTCATAACTGTTTGCAATTTCTTCCAGTTTTTTAAGGCGTTTAATATAGATTTCAAGCGTATCTCGGCGTGCTCCCGGGCGTCCTGCAGATATAGTGTCGGCTATTTTAACCAAAGCATCAGTTAAATTAATACAAGGAACATCATCATGGTGTGCTTCAATGGCATGAACTATGTGCTCTTTTTCACCAAAACGGCGGCACAAATCAGCACCAATCTGAACGTGCGTTCCTTCTTGTTCTTGGTCAACTGCCTTTCCTATATCATGTAAAAGCCCTGCACGCTTGGCACTTTTTACATCAGACCCAAGTTCAGCAGCAAGCATTCCTGCAATTTGCCCTACTTCGATAGAATGTTTTAATACATTTTGTCCGTAGCTTGTTCTATAATATAAGCGTCCAAGTGTTTTTGTTAGCTCTTTGTTAAGGTTCATAATTCCAAGGTCAACAGCTGCGCGTTCACCTTCTTGTTTGATTTTATTTTCAATTTCTTTTACAGATTTTTCATAAACTTCTTCAATTCTAACAGGATGTATTCTACCGTCTTGAATAAGTTTTTCTATTGTCAATTTTGCAACTTCACGCCTAACAGGGTCAAATGAAGATAATACAACAGCTTCAGGTGTATCATCAATAATTAAATCAACCCCTGTTAAAGTTTCAAGCGTTCTGATGTTTCTACCTTCACGACCGATAATTCTTCCTTTCATTTCGTCAGACGGAAGAGATACAACGGAAACACTTGTTTCAATAACTTGTTCTATTGCACATTTTTGCATTGTTTGACTTAAAATTTCGCGAGATTTTTCTTCTGCTGCTTCTTTTATTTCAAGTTCATTTTCTCTTATAAGCTGTATTTTTTCTTGAGCCAATTCATCTTTCAATTGGTTTAATAAAGTTGCCTTTGCTTCTTCACGGGACATTTGAGCAACACGCTCAAGCTCGGTTATTTGTTTTGCAATCGCGTCGGCCAAATAATCTTCTTTTTGTTCAAGTTCATCTTCTTTTTTTGAAAGAACAACTTCTCTATCAACAATTCCTTGAGATTTTTCTTCTAATTCATCTTCTTTTTTAAATAAATCTTGTTGAATTTTTTCAAATTCCTGCTTTTTTTCTCTCGTTAATTCATCAAGTTCCATACGTTCTTTGTGAAGCTCTTCTTTTGCAGAAATTAAAGCTTCTTTTTTTAAGAATTGTTCTTTTTCTTTGAAATCTTGAATATATTTTTGTTCATTTTTTTCAAGCACTTCGACTTTTGCTTTCTGTCTTACAAAAAGCATTGTCATTAGTGCGCAAACTGCTACTAAAATAGCAAGTATTATATATATTACTGTGTTAATTGTTCCGGTCCTCTTACAATCTATTAACCATTTGATAGACCATTAGCATATTTAATTTTTTATATATAAAATGATAAAAGCCATCTTAATGATAATATTCTATCACAAGTTTTTAAATTTGAATATAAATTTATATTTGTTAAAATTTCCAATCATTTATTTGATTTTATTTTCAATTAAAATGTTAAAATTAAAATGTTGACTTTTATAAACATATCATTAAAAAAATAAAAAAGGCTATTGTATGTTATCAAATCTGGTTTCTCTTTTAACAAAATCTCTAAGTTCGACAAATCAAATTACACCAAATAGACAAATTACACCTAAAACAAATAATCCGTTTTCAAACAACGAAAATGAAAACCCTTTTTTGTCAACCACTTTTGGGTCAAACACAACCTACGGCAAAAACAGACCCATTCAAGGCGGATATTTTGCAGGCTACTATAACGGAAAGCCTAATATAGTAGGCAGAAAATTATTCATTGAAGTCTAGCCCTGATGAGCCTTTAGTTTCATCAATCTTTCCTGTTCAACTATTGCAGGATTTCTGTTGTCGCCGTTGTGCATAATTTTTCTCATCAAAATTGCAAGCTTAGGCTGTAATACGCCCGTTGCCCAAGCAGCAATTGCAATATTTGCAAATACCGCAAAAACTTTATATGCTTTAATTGATTTAATATTATCAACATGCTTATTTAATTTCTTTATATCAAGCATTGTATTAACAATTGCACCTTCATCATATCTTTTAAGATAATTTATTGCCTGTTTATTACCTTTTTTATCTTTGATAATTTGAATTGCACCGTTTTTATCCAATATATCAAGTAAAGGATTGTTTATATTTTCTTTTGCAAGTTTAAATATTTCATCTAATCCGCCTTCTTTAAGTACTTTTTTGGGCTTACCTTTTGCATTTCTTGTTATATAAATTAAATCTTTACTGTCAATTGTTTCAGCTGCAGCCGTAAGGTTTTCTTTAATGTTTTTAGTAAATAAAACCATAGGATCAAGAGAAATCGGCATTTTTAATTTATCTCCGATTTTCTCAAATACCATCTGAATAGGTTTAGCTAAAAGATAAATAAATACAATTTGAAAAGCTTCCTTCATACCGACTTCAGCTCTTTCTCCTTTTCTTGCTTCTTTTAATCTTGTAGCAGAAATTGCAGCGTCCAAAATTGAATTGTTAGCAATGGGGTTATACATGAAAAATTCGCCTAAACCCTTAAATGATATATCTTTTTTTTGACCTTCCGGTTTAGCATGATTAAATTTTGAAAAATTTTGTGATTTATTCAGCGTATTTTTGGTCATTACCTCAGATGCCATATTTTTATAGCAATCTTGTTCAATTCTTTTTTGTGTTGTTTTTTGTTTGTATTTTACAAGAGCTGCAAGAGCAAGAGCACATATTGAAGTAGAAAGCGCAAATTTTGAAACAAAAAGACCCTTATAAACCTGAGCATTAGAAAGTTTTTTTAATATAGAATTATTTTCAGCTAAAGAATTAAATACTTCTTTTTGTGCATTTAGCGCAGGATTATTATCATTTAATATATTTTGCTTCAGTTTATCTAAATAGTCTTTATCTTTTAATAAGCGAATATCAAAATCGGGATTTAATTTAAAAAGTCCATAAACAGACTTATCGAAAAGTTTTTTCAAAGTCGGAATACCAAAAAGCCAAACAACCCCCGTTCCGTATTCCTCAATAGCTTTTTCTCTTGCGTCATCCTTACCGCCTTCTTTTTTATACGTTGCAACAATAGCGGTATTTGAAATGGTATCTTTTAAAACCATCGGCGCCAATGAATCATTATTATTTGCAAAACCTGATAACAGCTTTATTGAATTATTTCTAACAATATTTGATATATTCATTTCATTCCTTAAATATTAATTACAGTCCCCAAATCAAATTTCTCAAGCGTTGAACTTGATTTTTATATCGGGATTTCATATTTGATAAAGAATTAACCATTTTAATAACTTTCCTTTATTGATAATGCCGAAAAACAAAAATAATTGCCAAAAATAAACGTTTTTTTATTTTTTATACACAATTTTTAACAATAAAAAAGACCTTTTTAAAAGGCCTTTTTTTAAAATATTTATTATTCAAATTAATCTTTTTTAATAGGAACATAAACAAGGCCTCTTTCGCTAAAGGGGCAGATACGTCGAATTAGTTCTATAATTAATTTAAACATGTACACCTCAAAAATAATACGCAATAAATATATTACATCACAATTATATTTTTGTCTATACTTTTTTGAAAATTAGTCCGTTTTCCTTAGTTCATTTGCTTGATACGTAGACAAAATTTTTGAAACAAGTTTATCTTTTTGATTTTCGTTTAAAAATTTAATTTTTCCGACATGCTCTTTTATTTTATCTTGAGTTGAAGAACTCAATTTAACGGTATTTAGTCTGGTACTATCTATAAATACGGGTTTATCTTCAACACCATAAGAAGCAATCGGATTTGAAGAATGAAAATTCTTATAATTAAAAATTATATCTTTGATTTCCATACCCAGCGGCTGAGAATATGAGTTAACTTTTTTTAGAATTTTATTTTTATATAAACTCAACTCCTGAGCAACAACAGGGCTTTTAACACTTACATAAATTTTTTGATACTTAATTGAATATGGTTTTGTAAACTTAGAAAATTTAGCTCCCACAATATTATCCCAAAAAGAAAAAATTGTTGATTGTTTGACAACTCCGTTTAATCTATTTTTAGAAGTTTGATTAAAAATCGAATCATTTAATAAATCCGAAATAGTTCTTGTTTCACTGTTTTTTTTCATTGTTTACCTTAAAAATATAGCTGTCAATTTGACAGCTATATTATATCATATTATTTTGCCGTTAATAAAGAGGCCTTTTGATTTAATATTTCAGTCATTTGCGTTTCTTCCCAAGGAATTTCAAAATCCTCTCTTCCGACATGCCCGTATGCTGCCAACTTTTGATAGAATTTTCCGCCATTTTTAGCAGGTAAATTTCTTAAGTCAAACTGTTTAATAATAGCAGCAGGTCTCAAATCAAATGTTTCCGATACAATTTCAGACAGAACTTCATCATCGATTCTTCCTGTATTAAATGTATCAACCAAAACAGAAACAGGTTGAGATTTTCCGATTGCATAAGCTAATTCGATTTCGCATTTTTCAGCTAATCCTGCTTTTACAATGTTTTTTGCAACCCAGCGAGCAGCATAAGCAGCAGAACGGTCAACTTTGGTAGGATCTTTACCAGAAAAAGCACCGCCGCCGTGGCGAGCATATCCGCCGTATGTATCAACTATTATTTTTCTGCCTGTTAAACCGGCATCTCCTTGAGGTCCGCCGATTACAAATCTTCCTGAAGGATTAATTAAATATTTTGTAGTTTCATCAGGTTTTATATCATAATTTTCAAATACAGGCTTGATAACAAGATTAATCATATCTTCTCTAATTATTGCCTGAATTCTTTGATTATTACTATTTCCGTTAATTTCAGGATCATGTTGGGTTGAAATAACTATAGTATCAATTCTAAAAGGTTTACCGTCTTTATATTCAACGGTAACTTGGCTCTTTCCGTCCGGACGCAAGTAATTTACAAGTTTTTGTTTTCTTACTTGAGATAATCTGTATGCCAATTTATGAGCTAAAGCAATAGGCAGAGGCATTAATTCTTTTGTTTCGTTACAAGCATAACCAAACATAATACCTTGGTCACCTGCGCCTATATCAAGAGTTTCATCTTTTGATGTATCAGCATTATCTGCTCTTGATTCAAGAGCTTTATTTACACCGCCTGCAATATCAGTTGATTGTTCATCAATTGAAGTTAACACTGCACATGTTTTATAATCAAATCCGCCGCCTTCTTCACCGTTATATCCGATTGATTTAATTGTATTTCTAACAACAGACGGAATATCTACATAGCAATTTGAAGTAATTTCGCCGCATACTAAAGCCATACCTGTTGTGACAGTGGTTTCAGCTGCAACTCTTGATTTTGGGTCTTTTGTTAAAAATTCATCCAAAATCGCATCTGAAATCTGGTCACAAACTTTATCAGGGTGTCCTTCAGTAACAGATTCAGATGTGAATAAAAAATTTTTAAGTGTCATTTTTTCTTTTCTCCTTAATTTATTTTAACCGGTAAGGTTTTTAATTCCGACCCGGCTTATATACTGTAATAAACATTATATTACAAATATATTTTTGTACTTTTAAATTAAATATTTTTACATTTCTTTATATAAAAAGGGTTTTTCGCAAATTTTTTTATATACGAGTTTTGTAGTAACATAACGATACAATTCTGGAAGGATGAAAAATGTCATCACTTGTCCCCATTTATTCTACAGCCCAATCAGGCTGGAAATTGGATACTTATAATTCAAATTCAAAAACAACTGTATATAACAGCAAAAATTTAAATAATTATACATCAACAAACTCAAAAGATTTTAATTTTGTCATTCCTTTGATGATGACCGTAGCTGCAACTTTTATGGGAATAATAAATTCACTTAAAACAAAAAATATAAATCCCGTAAAAAACCCTGAAAAAAAACTGACCGAAATAACAAATATAGGTGTAAACGCACTTCAAGATGCCCGAAGTAAAAAACTCTTGGGTTATGAATCAGAAATCATTGAAAGAGGAAAATCAATTATAAGCCGAGAAAACAGTATTCTTGAAGCCGCAAAAAAAGAATATGATGAAGTAATTTCCATAATTAAAAAATTTCAAGAAAAATCATTTCAAAATTTTATTGATACAAAAGAAAAAAGCAAAATAATATTTAGTGACTTTAGCGATAACATCCAAAAAATAATGGATGAATATCAAAATGGCAGAATAATCAGAAGAACTATCTTTGACCCTACAAAAATTACAATTAGTTCAATTGAAAAAGATGTAACTAATGGACCAAACGGAGTGCAAAATATCAAAGAAGCATTCAGCTACTTTATGGGAGATAAATTATCTTCATACGGAACAGAAATTAACAAAACAGCTAACGGCAGTACAAAGGGTGGCGAAATATTCAACTTTTTAAATAATTGCATAGTTGGATTTAAGAAAAATTGGGAAGAATTTAGTAGTGGAGCCAAAAAAGCCGGTGAATCTTTCAATTTTAAAAATCATAATCTTTACGAATACAACAAAGGCTACAAAAGAAACGCTCTTGGAAAAATAAGCATAGCTGAATTTTTCAGAAACAATATCTGATAAGTTTTATTATAATTTAACAAAATAAAAATATTTATAAACAAAAAATTTTCAAAATTTTTTGTTTATTTTATAATATAGCTACACTATTACATTAAACGAGAGGGAAAATATGGAATTAACCTATAAAAAACAAAGCTGTACGGAACTATCCGAACAAAATATCGGAAATACTGCCGTTTTAGCAGGATGGGCAAGCACAATTCGCGACCTTGGCGGAATTATTTTTGTTGAATTAAGAGATAAAACGGGGCTTTTCCAACTTGTTGCAGACCCTCAAATTAACCCCGACGTACACAAAGTTTTATCAAAAATTAAACCTGAATATGTTATTCAAGTTGAAGGTGAAATTTCAAAAAGACCCGATGATACAATTAACGACAAACTTAAAACAGGTACAATTGAAATGTATCCTAAAAAAGTTAATATACTTTCAAGTGCTCAAACACTGCCTTTTGTATTGGATGATGACAATGTATCAGAAGATGTTCGCCTTAAATATCGTTATTTGGATTTAAGACGCGAAAAAATGGTTAATAATTTCAAACTTCGTCATAAAATTGTAACAGCTATCAGAAATTATCTTAACAGCCTTGATTTTATGGAAGTTGAAACTCCAATCTTAATCAAAGCAACTCCCGAAGGCGCAAGAGATTATCTTGTCCCCTCAAGAATTCATGACGGCAAATTTTATGCACTGCCGCAATCACCACAAATTTTCAAACAACTTTTAATGGTGGCAGGTTTTGAAAAATATTATCAAATTGCAAAATGTTTTAGAGACGAAGACTTAAGAGCAGACAGACAACCTGAATTTACTCAAGTTGATATGGAAATGTCTTTTGTAAGCCAAGATGATGTTATCAAAATGACAGAAGGTCTTATTGAAAACGCATTTAAAGCAGCAGGGGTTGAAGTAAAAGCTCCGTTTAGAAGAATTACATATAAAGAAGCAATGGACAGATTTGGTTCAGATAAGCCTGATACTCGTTTCGGTTTGGAATTGTTTAACGTTACTGATATCATGGAGCAATCTACATTTGAAGCCTTTAAATCCGTAATTAAACAAGGCGGAACAGTTAGAGCAATTAAAATCCCAGGTATTGCAGGATATTCAAGAAAAGAAATGGACGACGTAAGAAATCTTGCAATATCATTTGGTGCAAAAGGTCTTGCTTGGATTACATACATGGAAGATGGATCAGTTAAATCTCCTGTCTTAAAATTCTTAAACGAAGACCAAATTAAAGAAATTCAAACAAGAGCGCAAGCTCAAAACGGAGATATTGTTTTCTTTGTTGCCGACTACCCTCAAATCGTATTTGATGTTTTAGGAAGATTTAGATTATACTTCGGTAAAAAATTAAATATGATTGACGAATCAAAACATGACTTATTATGGGTTGTTGATTTCCCGTTATTTGAATACAGTTTTGAAGATAACACATATAAATCTATGCACCATCCTTTCACAATGCCTGCTATGGAAGACATAGACAAATTAGAAACAGATAAAGGCAACGTAAAATCAATTGCATACGATATTATATATAACGGCAACGAACTGGGCGGCGGCTCAATCAGAATTCATGATGCCGAAATTCAAAAGAAAGTGTTCCACGCTCTTGGTTTGACTCAAGAAGATATCCATGAAAAATTTGAATTTATGATTGATGCCTTTAAATACGGCACACCTCCTCATGGCGGTCTTGCAATAGGACTTGACAGACTTGTTGCCTTATTATTAAGAGCAAACTCAATAAGAGAGGTTATTGCATTTCCTAAAAACTCTCAAGCAAAAGATTTGATGACTAATGCACCGTCCTTAGCTTCAGAAGAACAACTGAGAGAACTTCACTTAAAACTCAGAAACCCAATGAAGGTACAGTAAAATTTGATAAACAACAAAAAAATAATAATAGTAATGCCTGCGTATAATGCGCAGGCTACTTTAAAAGAAACATTTGAGGCAATTCCTAAAAATGTTGCAGATGAAATTATTCTGGTAGACGATTGTTCTGATGATAAAACGGTTAACATAGCTAAAAAGCTAAATATAAAAACTATTTGCCATAAAAAAAATCTCGGCTACGGCGCAAACCAAAAAACCTGCTATAAAGAAGCCTTAAATAGCGGTGCAGATATAATAATAATGCTGCATCCTGATTTTCAATATGACCCGAGGTTAGTACCTTCTTTAGCATCATTAATAGCATATAACAATTATGATTGCGCAATAGCTTCAAGAATGCTTGTAAATTCGGCAAAATATTCAAAAATGCCAAAATACAAATATTACGCAAACAAATTTTTAACAGCTTTTCAAAACTTATTGTTAAACAAAGGTCTATCAGAATACCATAGCGGATATAGAGCCTTTAGCGCCAATATTCTAAACAACATCAATTTTGATAAGTTAAGCGATGATTTTATTTTTGATAATCAACTTTTAGCTTTAATATATTTTAAAAACTATGCCATAGGCGAAATATCCTGCCCTACGAAATATTTTGACGGCGCAAGCTCAATAAACTTAATTCGCTCAATTAAATACGGGTTTGGAGTATTATTGGTTTCAATTCAATACAGATTAGCAAAATTAGGTATCAAAACCAAAATATTTAAATGTTAGTTGCAAGACTCGGAGCAATGATAATAAATTGTCTTACAAGCTCTCTATCCCACTGAACACCGGCACCCATTTTTAAAATTTCGCATGCTTTTGAAACAGACAAACCTTTTCTATATGGCCTATCTGATATCAGCGCATGATATGCATCTGCAACCGCAACAATTCTGGCTGACAAAGGTATTTCATCTCCTTTTAAGCCATAAGGATAACCTGTTCCGTCAATGTGCTCGTGGTGATATTTAACCATAGGAATTAAATCGTGGAGTGATTTATTAGGTTTCAACACCTTATCAGCACCAATTGAAGGATGTTGTTTCATAATTGCCCATTCATCATCTGAAAGCATTGTTGGTTTTCTTAAGACATGTTCAGGGATGCCGATTTTACCGATATCATGCAAAAGAGCACCCAGTTTTATTCTTTCTACTTCATTTGCAGGCAGATTTATAGCCCTTGCCAATGCTTCAGAATATCTTGAAACAGCAGCAGAATGACCTTTTGTATATGTATCTTTTGCATCTATTGTATTAGCTAAAGAAGAAACAACATCAAGCAAATGTTCATTTGAAACAATTTTTTCATTATGGAATTGATTAATTAATTCTTCTTCAATGTTTACACCGATTGAGGCATGTTTTCTTGTCAAAACCTGAGCAAAACATTTAAGAGCTTCATCATCCCAGAAATTAAAATCGTTAGTCGAAACAATTTCAGATTGACCTGATTGAGCACGCTTGCTTTTTGAAATATAAAGAGCTTGTTCCGCTAATATAGTTAATTTATCTTGTTTATTTGTAGATTGAGGCAATAAAGAAATTCCGCAAGAAAATTTCAATTGTCCTAAATCATCAAACATTGTACAAGATAAATTATATAAAAGAAATTCGCATACATATTTAGCTTCTTCTTCTGTTGTATCAGGCATGATAATTGCAATTTCATCCCCGCCGTATCTGCCTAAAATATCCGTATTTCGAACATTCTTCTTAATTTTTTTTGCAACTTCTTTAATTACAATATCGCCTTTAGCATGACCTAATTCATTATTAATTTCAGAAATATTTCCAATATCAAATATACAAAATGCAAGCTGCTTATCATTATTTAAGCATTGAGAAATTTCAGCTGCCAAGTCTTCTTGTAATTTTTTATGATTTGATAAACCGGTTAAAGAATCGGTGTCAGTGTTTCTGTCAACCAAGTCAATCAGTTGTCTGTTTTTATAAAACATTGCATAATAATTTGCTATTAATTTATAAATTTCAAAAAACTGATTATTATTGTTGTCAGAAAAAATCGCCACACCGAAGCATTCTCCAAAAGCATTAAGAGGAATAATATTAGTAGGCGAATTAGATATATTACTTAAATAATTTAATTTTAAATAACTGCTATCAGTTGTTGTTATTATTTGTTTTGTTTCATAAGCTCTAACAACAGCATTGTCGTCATCATTCAACATTATCATTGAATTGTATGACGAACCTGATTTATCTATTAATTTTACATTTATATAATTAGAATTTTGATTACATATTCCTAAAGCAGAAAAATTTATTCCTATTTTTGAACAAACCTGATTATGAATAGTATAAAATAACCTCACAGGATCAACCTGATCAAAAAATGAAGAGTTTAAAGTGTTAATTATTTCCGTATAGTTAACATCCAGTTGTTTATTAATTGAATTTGTATATCCGCTATACAGTCTGTTTGCTGAAGTCCTTGTATTCAAAGGCATTATTTTATGACTGTCGATTGGATTGGATGTTTTAAAATCGGGAACGGTTGAACGTTTTAAAGCCTTGTTATCGTCTTTTATCTTATTATTTTCCATTATAACCTTCCACTATATTTAAAATCTATAAATCAACTGAATAAAAAAAATGCCCGTAAAATTTTAAAAAGACATAATAATTTTACATTTTTTAACATTTATTTTATAATTTGCAGTGTTTTTATTGAAGATTTCTCTCCGTTTAATATTGTTATTTTGCTTTTCGGGTGTTTTAAAATTTCAGATAAAAATTCTATTATTGCCTTATTAGCTCTACCTTCAATTGCTCTTTCTTTAATTCTAATCTTAATAAATTCATCGCAAAAATCAACGGAATTAGACCTTGCGTTTGCTGATACTTTAATTTTAAATTTAACATTTCCATTAAGTTCTAACGATTTTTTTATCTGTTCAACACTATTATAAGCATTTTCCATCATCACATTAATATAGCAAAAAATAAAACTTATTGCACCAAATAAAAAAATTACAATTGATAGTTAAAAAAATAAAACAATATACCAAATAAAGTATTCTTGAGTTTAACCTATATTATATAAAATAAAATGTTGTATAATCATGCTTGGATAATTGGTAATAAAATGACATATCAAAAAGTATTTGATGAAATAAAAGATACATTATATAAACAAAAAAGGCCTCAAGAAGATATAGAACAAATAGAGTCAGCTTATTTGTGGGCAAAAGAACTTCATGAAGGACAATTCAGGATTTCACAAGAACCTTATATTGTCCATCCTGTTGAAGTTGCAAAAATTTTAGTTGATTTAAAGCTGGATAAAGATACAATTATTGCGGCATTTTTACACGACGTACTTGAAGACACAGACACAACAGCACAGCAAATGGAAGAAAAATTCGGGCCTGATGTTGTAAATCTTGTTCAGGGCGTTACGAAATTAGGAAAATACCAATTTAAATCCAAAGAAGAACGCCAAGCCGAAAACTTCAGAAGAATGTTTATCGCAATGGCAAAAGATATAAGAATAGTTATTCTTAAGTTAGCCGACAGACTGCACAATATGAGAACTCTTTCTTATATGGCGGTTGCAAAACAAAAGAAAATAGCCCAAGAAACACTGGATATTTTTGCTCCTTTAGCAAACAGACTCGGAATGGGGAAAATTAAAGCCGAATTGGAAGATTTGTCTTTAAGATATTTAAACCCCGAAAAATACTATGAAATTGCAAAGCTCGTAGCTGAAACAAAAGCTATGAGAGACTCTACAATAAACTCGTTAATTGAAACAATAAAAAAAGAGTTGGAAAAAAATAAAATTAAAGCAACCGTAAAAGGAAGAGCAAAGCATTATTATTCAATCTACAACAAGATGAAAAGGCAAAACGTAACTTTTGACCAACTTTATGACGTAACGGCAGTTAGGGTTATTGTAGATAACGAAAAAGAATGTTATCAAGTACTGGGAATTATCCACCAATTATTTAAACCCATACCCGGACGTTTTAAAGACTATATTGCAATGCCAAAAGGCAACATGTATCGCTCATTGCATACATCCGTAATAGGAAACAAAAATAAACCGGTTGAAATACAAATAAGAACCCACAAAATGCACGAAATTGCAGAATACGGGATTGCTGCGCATTGGAAATATAAAGAAGCAGGTTCAATAAAAGCAAATAACAAACAAGACATGCAATTTTCTTGGATGAGAAAAATGATGGAGCTTGAACAAGATACGACAGATGCAAAAGAATTTGTTGAATCAGTTAAATTTGATTTATTTGCTGATCAGGTTTTTGTTTTTACGCCGAACGGAGATGTTTTTGATTTACCTCAAAATTCAACCCCTGTTGATTTTGCATATAGAATACATACAGAGGTCGGACATAGAACCGTTGGAGCTTTAATCAACGGAAGAATTGCGCAGCTTGATACAAAACTAAAAAACGGCGATATTGTGGAAATTTTAACATCAAAACAATTCATGCCAAAAATTGATTGGTTGAATTTTGTTGTTACAAAAAATGCAAGTTCAAAAATTCGTCAATGGTTTAAAAAATTCAATCGAGAAGACAACATACAAATTGGACGCACAAACCTTGAAATGGAATTAACTAAAACCTGTTTTGATGAGCTGTTAAAAACAGGTGTAATAGAAAAAGCCGCTAAAGAAATGAATTACAAAACTGCTGATGATTTATATGCAGCTTTAGGATACGGCGAAACAACAATTCACAAAGTGCTTAATGTTCTAAAAAAATACGAAGCCCCAAAAACCAATGAACAATTAGCAAAAGAAAAAACGCAAGCACAAAAAAAACCAAGTAAAAACAAAAAGAATGATATAATAGGATTGGAGGGCTTATTGTGGTCTCTTGCAAAATGCTGCTCTCCAATTCCGGGAGAGCCCATTGTCGGAGTTATCACTCGCTCTAAAGGTGTGAGTGTCCACAGGCTGGATTGCAAATGCTTATATAACATTGAACCTGAAAGAATGATAGATATATCTTGGGCGCAAAATGCCGCTAAGGCAGCATATCTTGCTCATTTAAGAATTGAATGTCTTGACAGAGTAGGTATTTTAAGAGATATATTAATGAAAACAGGCGATATGGGTATCAATATAATATATTCAAATACATATCTAAAAGGAAGAAAGTTTGGTATAATTGATTTGGGTATCGAACTGGACAGTATTGAAACACTAAAAAAAGTTATTTTAGCCATACAATCTATTACAGATGTTTATTCAGTCAGAAGATTACAACAAAAAGAAAATCTAAACCAGCCAAAACCCTCAAAAAGAAAAAAAGCGCAAAAACACCCTAAACAACAATAAGGATTTATTCAATGCAAATACTGCGTGAAATAACTGAAAATAAAGGCTTGGCAATAGCTCTCGGATATTTTGACGGGATACATTTGGGACACAAAAAAATTCTTACAACACTCAGCCAACAAGCAAAGGCTGAAGGATTAAAAACGGCGGTAGTAACTTTTGAAACCAATCCTGCAAATTATTTCAATCAAAAAAAAACACCCGATATTCAGAATTTCAAAGATAAAGAATTAATTATACAATCATTGGGTATTGATTATCTTTATGAGCTTGATTTTGGACTATATAAAGATTTAACAGCACATGAATACCTTAAAAATGTCTTGGTTAAATATCTTGAACCAAAAATTATTGTAGTCGGATATAACCACACCTTTGGTAAAGATAGAGAAGGAAACCCCACATTTTTAAAGGATTACGAAACAAATTATAATTATAAATGTATAACCGTACCAGAATATAAATATAAAGACAAAGAAGAAGTAAGCTCAACTATAATAAGAAAAAGAATACAATACGGACACTTAAACGCGATAAAAGCTTTTCTTGGAAGATATTTTTCAATTAGAAATTCAGTTATAAAAGGTGATAAAATAGCAAGAACACTGGGTTATCCGACTGCAAACATTGTTTGGCCCGAGAGCATGGCAAAGCTTCCCTATGGCGTTTATTTCGGTTTTGTTCAAATTGATGCACAAATGCACCCCGCATTAATTTCTTGGGGAAATAAACCGACGCTAACAAAAGGAGACCAAGAAATTTTAGAAGCTCATATATATGAGTTTGATGAAAATATATACGGAAAAATCATCAAAGTAATATTTGTAAAAAAACTCAGAGATCAGGAAAATTTCGGCAACATCAGAGTTTTAATAACTCAACTGCAAAAAGACTATAAAGCCTTTGAAAAATGGGCAAGAATAATGAAATAAGTCTTTAATAAAATATTTATATTTCTTAAAATTTTAAAAAAAATATTTAAGATTAATGTTTATCATGATAACATAACAAATGCACCAAGTTTTTATGTATTGTTAAGAAATTAAAATAAACACATAAAAAACTAGCAAATTTTTGTTTTTACATGTTTTTACAAATTTGTGTTTACAAGGAGAATATGTCTTAATGAAATTATCGCCTATAAACGGCTTTTCAAATAACAGATGTCAAGCAAATAACAACAATAAATATCAATCAAGCCAACCATCTTTTAAAGGCGGAGTAGATGCCTTAACAAAATTTTGGCAACTTGTAGATGATGGTGGTCGTGCTCTGCAATTTACAGTTGAAGATATGACAGGAACAAATATTCCAAGAAGTATCAAAGGTGCTATGGCAGGATATAAATATACGGGCAAAATCAACGTTCCTGCTTTATTACAAGAAGCAATAAGAGAATTTTTAACAGGACCTACTATGTGTGTAGCCCCTGTTGCAATTTTAGCTATTGCCACCAAAATGACAGGTAAGACTGCAAATACCCATATGGAAAACATTATCAACTTGTCACATATAATGAACAGCATTGCAAGCAATAAAAAATTAACAAAAGAAACCTTTGAAAATACATTCTATACTGCTGCAGCTAAAGATTTACTAGAGCACTCTATCGGTAAACAAACCGATGAAAACTCAATTAAAGCCCTAACGGATGCAATTAAAAAATATAGCGCCTCAGATAAAAAAACAGCATCAAAATCGCTTGAAGATTTACAAGTTTTATTTGAACAAATTGTAAAATCGCAAAAAGAAAATTACAAAAATACAGATTTTTTAGCTGCAAAATATTCAATTAACAGCACAAAAGAAGGTGCAACAAAATTCAAAAACTATGTTGGCTACATAACTTCTTATGCTAAAGATTATTCTAAAAAATTCTCAACAAAAGATGGCAATGTCAAAGTTTCAAGCGATTTAATTGAAAGCTTCAAAAAATCTTGGCTTGGAAAACGTTTCATTACAGTTGCTTCAATGTTCTTTATTACAGGTATATTAATGTCATTTATTCCAAAAATATACACTTGGGCCTCAGGCGGGGTTAACCCCAATGCTTCGGCTATATATAACGAAGCAAAGAAAACGGATAAGGAGGCCAGATAATGAATATACAAAAAATAGGACAAAATATAGCCTCATCCGATTTAGTTAAAAAAACCGCTAAATACGCTAATACAGCTTCAGAAATACTCGGCGGAGCCGTTCAAAATGCGCTTGAAAAATCCCCCAAAAAGGATATTTTTTCAAAAATTGCAAAAACACTTGAACCAACTGGCGCCAACAATGCTTTTATTCCAATGGCAAGCTTAATGATTGGTACAGTAATTGTGCCTAGGGTTTTAACTGCAGCCAAAAGAAATCCTGATGATAAAGAAGCAACAAAAGACGAAATTGCAGAAATATTATTCAGGGATGTTCAAACAGTTGTCATTATATTGTTTGCACTAAAATCAATAAATTCACTTGTTGCAGCTGTTGCAAGCAAAACTTCCGGTTTGCCGATGACAAATAAACCTTATCAGGAATTGTTCCAAAATACCGACAAAGGTCTTAAAGGAATTAGCGAAAAAGCAAAAGAATTCATTCAAAACCCTGTTGATAAATTAAAGAAAATAACTACAAATATTCTTGACACTCTACATCCGACAGAAGGTGTAAGAGCTCTTACAAACGATGAATTTGTATCTAAATATTCAGGATACAGCAGTGCAGAAGAAATAAGCAAAATGTTTGATGAAATAAAAAGTCAAAAAGGCGATCCTGATAAAATATTTGAAAAAGTCATGAATATTTTAATTAAAAAACAACAAAATGTTATTAATAGACAAAGAAAACTTGGACTTGCGGGCGTTTATGTTAACCAAGAAAAAACTCAAGAAATACTAAAAAGTCTGGTTGATTTAAAAGAAAAAGGATTAGCAGGACTTAAAGACGGAAAAATAAGCAAAAAAGCCGAAAGCTTACTTGTAGATTTCTTCCAAGATGATAAAAACAGATTGGTATTAGACGCTAAAGGATTAAATGCAGCACTAAGAACAGGAGCATTGGCATTTGAAGCAGCTTATCTTGGCTTTGGTTTACCTGCACTTAACCAAAAAAGACTCGAAAAGAAATATTTAAGCAGCGATAAAAAAGAAAACATATCTTCAGCAAGAGGACAAAATAGCGCAACTACAATTAATCCAAATACCATAAAAGCAAATCAAGTTAAAATATTCAACAAATTTATTAAATAACATTATTTAACAAATTTGTCCTGACAGAATTTGTATAATAAAATAAATTCTGTTCAAGGAGATAAAAAATGATAGAAAATATATTGGTTTCGCTTGCAAATTGGATTCAAGCAGTAATTACAAATCTTGGCGCATGGGGAATAGCACTATTAATGGCAATAGAATCTTGCAATATTCCTCTGCCTTCTGAAGCAATCTTACCTTTTGCGGGGTATTTGGTTACAAAAGGTGTTTTTTCAATCCACACCGCCGCATTTTTTGGCGCAATAGGTTGTGTTATTGGTTCAATTCCGTCATATTATCTTGGCTATTTCGGGGGAAGAAAATTTATTGAAAAATATGGAAAATATTTTTTAATATCAAAACATGACCTTGAAATTGCCGATAAATGGGTTGATAAATACGGCGACTGGTCATTTTTTATATGCAGGATGCTTCCTGTTGTGAGAACTTTTATTTCTCTGCCTGCAGGTATTTTAAAAGCAAAAAAGAGATTTTTCTTCACTTTTACGTTTTTAGGCTCTCTTGTATGGAGTTATTTATTGGTTTATGTCGGAATTAAATTAGGCGAAAACACAGAAGCCCTTAAACACATTTGGCACAAATTTGATGCAATAATTATTTTAATATGCTTGATTTTAGGAATAATCTACATTTATCATCATGTAAAACATCTAAAACAATCATAGTTTAATCCTATTCATGCGATTTTCAATTTCTTCCAAACTGACATCTTTTGTTTCAGGCACAACGTAGTATACAAAAAACAGAGACATCACACAAATTATTGCAAAAATTAAAAACGTAATACTGCCGCCCAATTTATCCAATGAAATCGGGAATAAACCAGTTACCATAAAATTAAAAACAAAATTTGAAACTATTCCGATACTCATCGCAACACCGCGGTATTTTAAAGGAAAAATTTCAGCGTTTAATAGTAATGCAACAGGGCCCAAAGACATTGAAAAAGAAACAATATATAAAGCACACGCAATTACTGCAATATATTTTACTACCGCAAAATTAAACGCAAAACTGAATGACAATAATAGAAGATTTATCAGCATACCTGTTAAACCAATATACAATAATGGCTTTCTGCCAATTTTATCAACAAGAGCTATTGCAACAAAAGTCATTAAGAAATTAATTAATCCTATAAAAATTGTTGCAAACAGAACATCTTGATTTGAAGAAAAACCAACCATTTTAAATATAGTGGGCGCATAATAAATAATCGCATTTATACCTGTTGCTATTTGAGCAAACATAATACCGATTCCAATTACAAAAGGGACCAATAAACGTTTTTCAAACTTTAATTTTTCATTACCTGATAATGTCTTTTTAATGTTTTCAATTTCGATATCAGCATTTTGACTGCCGTCAATTTTTTCTAAGACCGCTTTTGCTTTGTCTATTTTATTTTTTGCAACATACCATCTGGGTGTATCTTTTAAAATCATCATTGCAAAAAATAAAACAACCGCAGGAACTGCCCCCAGCAAAAACATTATTCTCCAAGAATGTTCTAAATTTGCGCAAAAATAATTTACAAAATAAGAAAATAAAATACCTAATGTTATTGCCAATTGGTGAAAAGAAACAATTTCACCGCGTTTTTCTTTTGTTGAAATCTCACTTAAATACAAAGGGCCTGCAAAACTTACAACGCCGACAGCGCAGCCTATAAACATCCTTGATAAAATAAGCTCAACAATGTTTCTAGAGAAACAACACAAAACAGAACCCAATATAAAAACGCCTGCAGTCAGAAGCATTACTTTTCTTCTTCCGATTTTATCAATCAAAGCACCGTTTAAAAGAGCACCTATTACAGCGCCTATTGAAACAGAGCTGACTAATAAACCCGAATACAAAGAATTCATTTCAAAGCTTTGATTAATATATAATAAAGCACCTGAAATTACTCCGGTATCAAAACCGGATAATAAACCGCCAAATGATGCCAATACGGCACACAAATATAAATAAGTATAATTTTTCATGTATTTATTATAACAAGTTTTATTAATAAATTCACTTTTTTATTTTTTGTGAGAGAATATAATTAACGACTAATATTATTTTAAGGGAGAGTTTATCAGCATGTCATACATCAAAATAGATCAAGATAAATGTAAATCTTGTTATTTATGTATTGACGCTTGTCCTTTTAAACTTATTAAAAAAAGCAACAATACAGGCAGCACAGGGGAGTTAACGGTTGAATTTTCAGATAGTGAAAACAAATGCGTAGGTTGTGCGCAATGCGCAATTGTATGCCCTGAAATTGCCATAACAGAAGTGAACAGAGAATGAACGAAAAAAATCTGTTAAAAGGTAATATTGCTATTGCAAAAGCTGCACTAAATTGCGGTTGCAGCTGCTATTTCGGATATCCTATAACACCTCAAACAGATATCGGCGAATATCTTAGTTTAGAAATGCAAAAAAATGAACTTGCCTATGTGTGTGCAGAATCTGAAATCGGCGCAATCAACATGGCGCTTGGCGCCGCTTCAAGCGGAGAAAAAGTCATGACATCAAGCTCATCATGCGCGGTTGCGCTTATGCAGGAAACTCTTTCTTATGCAGCTTCCGACGAATTACCTATCGTGCTTGTAAATGTCATGAGAGCCGGCCCCGGACAAGGTTATATATATCCTTCTCAAGGAGATTACAATCAAGCAACCATAGGAGGCGGCAACGGAGATTATAAAATCATAGTTCTTTCTCCAAGCAGCGTTCAGGAATGCATTGATTTAACATATAAATCCTTCCACTTAGCTCAAAAATACAGAAACCCTACAATATTATTAGTCGACGGTCTTTTAGGGCAAATGGCGGAACCTGCAATAATAACGCAAAATCCTTATCCTGACTCTGATACATCAAGTTGGAGACTTGACGGAGCAAAAAACAGACCGTCAAGAAAAATACACTCTCTTGAACCTGATCAAAATATATTAAACCAACATGTTCTAAAACTTTACCAAAAATACCGAACAATAGAACAAAATGAACCGAGTTGGGAAGAATATTTATGTGATGATGCGGATGTAATTCTAACAGCATTTGGAACAATGGCAAGAAGTGCAAAGGCCGTTTGCAACCATTTCAGACAACAAGGAATTAAAATGGGAGTATATAGACCAATAACACTATATCCATTCCCTTATAACAGACTAAGAGAGCTATCATACAAGGCAAAACACATTATAGATATTGAAATGAACATGGGTCAAATGCTAAGAGATGTAAGACTAAGTGTCCTATCTAACTCACAAATTTCATTCATAGGAAAGCCTGTTGGAGATTGGCTTAAAAAAGAAGAAATAATAAACACTATCAACAATATAATAAAGGAACAATATGCAAGTATATAGCATTCCAAAATCTATCAAAAAAAATTCAAAATTCACATTCTGCAAGGGCTGCGACCATGGTGTTGCAATTAAAATTATTGCAGAAATTATTGATGAGCTGAATTTAAAAGATGATACAATTGCAATATCATCATCAGGGTGCTCGGTACTTTTATATAATTTTCTTGATGTAGACTGTTTGGAAGCTCCCCATGGCAGAGCTTGCGCCGTGGCAACGGGGGTAAAAAGAGCACACAAAGCAAAAAAACAACCAAAATTTGTATTCACATATCAAGGTGACGGCGATTTTGCTTCAATCGGACTGGGAGAATCAATGCACAGTGCTCTAAGAGGCGAAAACATTACTGCTATTTGCATTAATAATACAAACTACGGCATGACAGGCGGACAAATGGGTCCAACTTCAGTTATGGGACAATTAACAACAACAAGTCCCTTGGGAAGAAATGAAGAATATCACGGATACCCAATTAAAGCTGCAGAACAAATTGCGCTTTGTGACGGAACTCAATTCAGCGCAAGAGTAGCCTTATATGACGTTAAAAACATTTTAAAAGCTAAAAATATAATCAAAAAAGCCTTTGAATGTCAATTAAAAAACAAAGGTTTCAGTTTTGTTGAAATACTTTCATCTTGTCCAACCAACTGGAAATTATCTCCACAAGACTCACACAAAAAAATAGCAGAAGAATTAACAAAAACATACCCGCTAGATATTTTTAAGGATACAACTAATGATTAAAAACTTTATTATTTCAGGCTCAGGAGGACAAGGCGTATTATCAATCGGAACAATACTTGCCAACATATTCATGCTTGGTAATAAATTTGTAACTTATTGCCCATGCTATGGAGCTGAAATGAGAGGCGGCGCTGTACATTGCGAAATCAACATGTCTGATGATGAATTGTTAACACTACAAAATGAAAAGGCTGATTTTGTTATTGCACTAAATCAAACCTCATTTGATAAATTTATATCCAAAGTAAAAGAGGGTGGAACAATTATTGTTAATTCTTCAATGGCAAAAATTGAAAAAACAAGAAAAGATATTAAATATATTTTTGCTCCATTCACACAAGAAGCAATAAAATTAGGTAACATTAAAATTGCAAATTCAATAGCGTTAGGGGTTTTATCAAAAATACTGGATAATCTAACCCTTGAAAATGTAAAAAAAGCATACGAAAAAATTCTTAAAAATAAAAAAGAATTAATCCAAAAAAATTTAGAAGCCTACATAATGGGCTACAACTATATTCAAGAAAAGGAATACGCACAATGAAAATAAATACAAAAATAGTTTCCATAGACTTTGAGGTTGCAAAAAACACAATCACAAATGATGATTTAACAAAAATTTTAGATACTTCAGATGAATGGATAACGACAAGGACAGGAATTAAGGAAAGAAAAGTAATTTCAGGAGATGATACTTCAACTACACTGGGAATAGAAGCTTCAAAAAAAGCTATTAAAAGATGTAATTTTAACGTTGAAGATATTGATTTAATTATTGCTGCTGCTTCAGCTCCGGAAGATGTTTATCCTTCCGTATCATGCTTAATACAAGCGGGAATAGGCGCAAAAAATGCTGCTTGTTTTGATATAAAAGCTGCTTGTTCAGGTTTTATATACGGCTTAAACACAGCAAGAGCCTTCATTAAATCAGGAATATATAAAAATGTACTTCTTGTTGCAACAGACGCAACAACAAAATTCACCGATTGGAACGACAGATCAGTTTGCGTTCTGTTTGGTGATGGCGCAGGTGCCGCAATTTTAACCGCAACAGATGAAGAAGATGATATAGTGGGCGTAAATATGATATCAGACGGAACTTGCGGAGATTATATAACACTTACAACCCAAGGGCTAAATTGTCCGTTAGTTGAACAAATGCAAAACAAAATTAAACCTTTTATACAAATGAAAGGAAAAGATGTCTATAAATTTGTAATGACGGAAATACCTCCAAAATTAGAAGAACTGCTGGAAGAAACAAACACTGATGTAAATGATATTGATTATTTTGTGCCGCATCAATCAAACCAAAGAATGATAGATGCTCTTGCTCAAAGATTAACAATTGATTCATCAAAAACCATATCAAATATAGAAAAATACGGCAATATGTCAGCCGCTTCAATTCCTGTTGCAATTAGAGAAGGAATTGACACAGGTAAAATCAAACTCCCTGCAACAATTATGATAAGCGCTTTTGGGGCAGGTATGACAGGTGCAAACGCAATTATAAAACTGGATAAAAACATATAAAAAATAGGAGAATATCGAAGTATGAAAAGACGAGTAGTAGTGACCGGCATGGGTTGCGTATCGCCTTTTGGCGTTGGGGTTGATACTCTTTGGGAAAACCTTAAAAAAGGAAACAGTGCAATAAGATATCTTACACTGGACAAAGAGAAACACTTGGTGCATATAGGAGGACAAGTACCGGAATTTGATGCATCAAAATATGTTGATCCAAAAGATGCAAGAAGAATGGATAAATTTATATTATGCTCGGTTGTTGCTGCAACGCTTGCTATAGAAGATTCAGGGCTTGACTTAGAAAAAGAAGATTTAACAAGATTTGGTGTAATTGCAGGTTCAGCCGCAGGCGGCTTGGAAACAATCCAAAAAAATCATGAAGTTATGCAAGTAAGAGGCTACCACAAATGTTCACCTTTTATGGTGCCTATGATGATTACAAACATGGCTGCAGGAAAAATTTCCATTAAATACGGTTTAAAGGGGATGTCTAAATCCGTTGTAACAGCTTGCGCAACAGGTGCACACTCTGTTGGAGACGCTGCAAGAGCAATCCAATACGGGGATGCCGATATAATGGTTGCAGGGGGTGCTGAAGCAGGAATATGCGATTTAGGTATCGGTGCTTTTACATCTGCAAAAACCTTATCAAAAAACAATGAAAACCCTAAAAAAGCTTCACGTCCTTACGACATTAAAAGAGATGGCTTTGTAATGTCCGAGGGTGCAGGCATGCTTGTTTTAGAAGAAAGAGAACACGCAATTAAAAGAGGGGCAAAAATATACGCAGAATTAGCAGGATATGGTCAATCATCAGATGCTTATGACATGGTAGCACCCGACCCAACAGGAGCAGGCGCAATTCTTGCAATGGAATTAGCACTTAAAGACGCAAATCTTAAACCGTCAGACATAGGCTACATTAACGCTCACGGCACTTCAACACATGTTGGTGATATTGCAGAATCAAAAGCAATAGCAAAAGTTTTTGGAGACAAAGAGCAAAATAAAGACTTATTGGTTTCATCAACAAAATCAATGACAGGTCACATGCTTGGAGGAGCAGGCTCAATTGAAGCAATTATTGCAATTGAAGCACTAAACGAAGGAATTGTTCCGCCAACAATAAACATTGAAGAACAAGACCCTGAAGTTGCAAATCTTGATTTTGTAAAAGATACTGCAAGAAAAAAAGAACTAAAAGCCGTTTTATCTAACTCCTTTGGCTTTGGAGGATGTAACGCAGTTTTAGTTTTCACAAAATAAAATCTCAAACATAAAAAAATACCTGCCAAATGGCAGGTATTTTTTTATAAACCTAATCTATATAAAAAACCTACAATTATATTTCTTAAAATCATCAAACAAATAAAGGCAATCATAGGCGAAATATCAATCATTCCAATCGGAGGAATTATTTTTCTAAAAGGAGCAAGAAATATCTCGCTAAAAGCCTTTAAGGACTTAAACGGTTCATTATACCATTTGATATTTGGGAACCAAGACAATAAAATAGTAATAAATAAAACCAATATAATTAATTCAAATATTTTTGCAACTGCAATACTAATTCCCATTATTTGCTCCAATTTGCACTGTTATCACAATTGCAAGTTTTGTTATCATCTATATTTTCAACAATAGAAAATAATAATTTTTGCAACTTAGAAATATTTTCGCTAAACACCTTCATAACCGCCTCATGAGATACGGGCTCGCAATCTCCAACCAGCCCTGCGTCATAATCTGTTATTAAAGAAATGTTTAAAGGGCACATGTTTAATTCTTTAACTAAATGAACTTCAGGATATTGAGTCATGTTTATGACTTCCCAACCTTGGCGAGTTAAAAAAGCACTTTCAGCCTTAGTATTAAAACGCGGACCTTGAATAACAACAACTGTACCTTTTTCGTGGATTGAGTAGCCTAAATTCTTGGCGCAATCTATTGCAACCTGTCTTAATTGGGGACAATATGGCTCTGCACCTGAAATATGCTGTATATCACCATTATCAAAATAAGTATCTTTTCTTGAATGAGTTTTATCAACATATTGATCACAAAAAACAATATCACCAGGCTTAACATGTTTTTGTAAAGAACCCGCAGCACACGGAGATATTACTCTTTTGCAGCCAATAGACTTCATTGCCCAAACATTAGCTCTATAATTTACCTGATGAGGTGCAATTGAATGATTTCTGCCATGACGAGGCATAAAAGCGACTTTTTTGCCTGCAATTGAACCTAGCATTATATTATCTGAAGTTTTGCCGTATGGCGTATCAATAGTTATTTCTTCAATATCATCTAAAAACTTATAAAAACCTGATCCGCCAAAAATGCCAATTTGGGCTATATTTTTAATTTCCATTTTAATCCTTAATCCTCTTTTTGTACTGACTTTTTAATCCATTCATTTGCCCTTGGACCGTTTAAAATTTTACCGTCTGCCCTTATGCCATATCCAAAAGGATCTTCTCCGGTTTTTAAACCGTCAACATCAATACAAACTATCTTATATAAACTATCAAATCCAAATTCATCCGCATAAGTTGGTGTTGTGCTATCAGGAGCAGAGAAAATTCTTTTATCTTCGCCGTCTTTATCTGCAAAAGTTGTACCCGGACTTGACTCATACCAAATTATACCGTCAACGGTTACAATATCAGCATCTTCGTCTTTTTCGGGCTGCGTTTCTTTGCATGCGGTATCTATTGGAGCTAAATCCAAATCTTTTGTTTCGAAATCAAAATAAGCGTAAGTATTATTTATTGTTTCTCTGCAATTAATTTGTTTAGTAGATAAAATTTCCGCTAAAGTTGAGCAAAAATATTCAACCTGAACCTCGCTACCGTCAGGTTTTACACCTAAATCTCCGCCTTTATAGTATTTATCTGAATTAACCATTTCGCGAATTGCGGTACCTAGTATTGAATTTGCCTTTTTGAATTTAAGCGCATTTTCATCAGGAGCAGACTGAAAAGCAACAGGCAAGAGAATAGCAGTTAAAATTCCGACAACAGATAAAACTATCATAATCTCAGCTAAAGTAAAGGCTTTTTTATTCATAGTACAACTCTTCTATAAGGTTAAATTAAACCGATTGTTCGTAAATCTTTTGCAATATTATTATCAATCATGCTGGCATAAGCCAAATCAACACTAGCAACGCCCGAATATTCATGTTTACGTCTTGCTTGAATATTATTGTTTCTTTCAAATTGAGTTTGCAATTTATTTAAATTTCTTTGTGCGAAATTATATTTAAACATTGCGGGCTGTATACGCATTGAAACCTCACTTAATATTACTTGATAATAATAGCATGATTTAAGCCGAATGGCAATAATCATTTTAGCTAACCACAACTAAATCTCATGATTAATTTTTGTCATTGCAAACACAATAGAAGCACATATTGCAAGATTTATCGATTCAACGTTATTTTCCATTGGGATTGAAAGTTTTTCATCGCTCAAATTAACTATCTTATCAGACAATCCATCGGCTTCGGAACCGAATGCAATCATAAATTTATCTTCAAATTTATAGTTAAACAGATTATTTTTACTATCTACAACGGTAGAAATAAGTTTGTGTGTCTTTTTTAAATCAATTATAAAATTAATATCTTTTGTAGTTATAATTGGAATTTTAAATATATTTTGGGCAGTTGCCCTTATAGTTTTTGAGTTATATAAATCAACACAATCATCAAATAATATAATTCCATCTATTCCAAAAGCAACAGCGCTTCTGATTATCGTTCCTAAATTACCGGCATCTTTTATATTTTCAATTAACGCAATTTTATTTAAGTTATAAAAAATTTTAGTATTTATTTCTTTTTCCTTGATTATACCTGCAACATCACAGGGTGATTTTGTGGTTGTTATTTTTTTTAAAATCTCATCTGTAACGTATACGAGCTTATGAGTTTTTAAATTGTTATTTATTTGACGACCCTTTTTAATAAAAAAACAATCAAAAACAATTCCATCATCAATAAAACCTTGAATTGTTTTTTGACCGTCAGCAAATATTAATTTTTGACTTTTCCTAAATCTTGAATTTTGGAGCTTAACGGCAAATTTAACTAAATCATTTTGAACACTTGTTATTTCAATTGTTTCCATTTTATATTTCTCTTAAAAATTCTTTTTGCCAGTTATCCAGCATATCTTTTTCTTCTTGGTTTAAAAGGCTGTAATCAATTAAAACCTCCTCAAAAGGAAATTTTGTCAAAGTATGTTTTTTATATTCAATATCACTATAAACGCAATTTTCAAGTCTTACGCCAAATTCTACTTTTTCTTTTTTGCTTTTTCCATATAATCCGGGTTCAATTGAATGAGTTTGAAAGGGCTTAATAATATCACTAGAGCTCATAGACAATCTTGGGGGGTTTTGATGAACAGATGTACCTATTCCATGACCTAAGCCATGATTAAAATAAAAACCATCATTTTCAAACGGCCTTAAAATCTCTCTTGCCATCAAATCAAGCTTCTTTGCGTTTATTTCTTTAGAAATATAGCAAGCAAAAAAAGCTTTTAATACGTTTGTGTATATTGTTTTATAAATTTGCTTCGGGTTATTTCCAAAATAAAATGTTCTTGTTATATCTGTTGCATAACCGCCTTCAAAATATCCTCCGCAATCAAGCAACAAAAGGCTTTCTTTTTTTAATAATTTATTTTTATCATAGCTTGAATAATGAATAGAAGCAGTATTTTCATTAATTGAAAGAATTGTTTTAAAAGAAGGCATTCTGGCGCCTTGCTTCAAAAGTTCATTTTCAAAAATTTCAACAAGGTCAAACTCGCTTAAACCTTCTTTTAATTGTTTTTTAAAATTATATATAGCCAAATCCGTCCTTCTTGATGCGCTTATTAAGTGCTCAATAACGCTTTTTGGTTTAATTGATGAAATTAATGAGAGATTATTTTGTTTTAGCTCCTTTATTTTTTTAATTGCCAAAAAACTATCAAGATTAATTTCATTAATATTGACATAAATTTCAGAATTAACGGACTGAATAAACCCCTGAAATTCGTTTAACTTTTTAAATCTAAGACCTTCAATTTTAATATCTGACGGAATATTATCCAAAAACAAAATATAATCATCCACGCTGAAATCCAAATAAAGAATTGAGCGAAAATTAGATGAGTATTTCATTTGATAACTTCTTAAATTTGTCAAATAAGATATTTCATTCAAATTAAAAACAAGCATTCTGTCAATATTTTGATTGGTTTTCTTTAATTTTTGAACTTTAAAATTAAAATCATTTTTTTCAATTTCAGAATTAACCAAAAATAATTTTGATTTTTCATCAAGTTCTTTGTTTTTAGTAAATTTTTGTTCAAGAGTATATTTTCTTAAATCAAAATATTTATCCAAGCTCCAATATTCATTCAACGAAATATCGCTTGGAACATGCATTATTGTGTTTTTTTTATATTTATTTTCAAAAGCATCAATAAATGACTCGCCTAAATCCATCTTGTATATTGAAACATTTTTAAAAGCCTGTTTTTCAACCAAAATATGATATCTTGTATCAACAAAAATAGTAATATTTCCGTTTTTTTCAATTATTTCTTTACCTACAGTGCCCTAAAAATTTGTCAAAACGTTCAAATGCGAACCAAGATAATGACTTTTAAAATATGAATCCTTTGATTTTAACAAAAGAATTTCATTATCTTTTAATAAGCCCGTATAAAATTTTATTTGTTCTTTTATATTACTCATAATTCCCGCTTTTAATATACAACAGATACAATTATTTGTCTCATCCCTGTTTTAGTGTCAAAATCTATAAAAACAATTTTTTGAAACTTATCAATAACTATTTTTTTATCTATAACACTCAAAGTTATATTACTACCCAATAATGCAGCTCTCAAATGAGCATGGGCATTACCTTCATGCCAAGATAAGTCATGCTTATAAATTTTATTTAACGGAATAATATTTTCCATAATAGAAGCAAAATCAAATGCCAGCCCTTCTTGTTGTTCTAATGTAATTATTGAAGCGGTAGAAACAGCAGTAGAGATATTAACTATGGCATTTTCAACATTTGCATTTAAAACAATATTCTGAACTTTTGAAGTTATATCGATTAAATCGTCAAAGCCATTGGATGAAATAGTAAATTTTTCAGTATAAACTGTCATATTAACCTCTCAAACTAGAAAAAAATCGGCGACAAAATAAAGGCCAAAATTGCAAGAAATTTAATTAAAGAACTCAAACACGGAGTTATTAAATCCTTTAAAAGAGAATAGATACTGTTATTTTGTTCCAAAACACTATATTGAGAGGAAATTGGAGCATTTATGAACTCATTTTTAAAATATTTTTTTGCAGCCTTTGAAACAATAGCTGAATTAATTGATGAATATAATAAAACACTTCCGGATAAAATTGCCCCAAAAACAAAACCAAAAAGCGCCTCACTTCCAAGCTTAAAGGCAACCACCAAAAAAACCATCACAATCATGGTTGTATAAAAAATTATCTGAACCGAAGAAGCATTTGCTGCAACACATACGCATTTTTCATAATCAGGTCTCATTTCATAGCGTAAAATTTGAGGAAATCTTTTAAACTGATTTTTAACCTCTAAAATTAATCTTGAAGCGGTTTTAGATACCCCGCTTAAAATAAAAGAACAATACAAATAAGGCATTGAAGCGCCCATAAATAAGGATGCAAGCACGTAAGGATTTATTATGTCAACTTGTTCTAATTGTACTGTGACACTAAAAGCAATTAAAACTGATAGAGCAGTTAATATGGCAGTAGTTATTAAGAAATTCTTGCCCAATGAAATAATATAATATCCTATTTGACCAAGCATATCAATATTTTCGCCTCTTTCAACCTCTTCGCCGAATTCATAAGTATTTGAGACTATATCTATATCATTGGATACCAGAGCAAAAATATTAATACACATCATGATTCCAAATGTTGATATCATACCTAAAATTGCAATTGTAATTCCGTAAACACCCAATAAGGGAGCTTCCATGCCGTTTGCCAAAATAAAAGACATAATGATTAAAAAAGCAATAACTATTGTAGGTAAAAATACACCCGTAAAACCCTCTTTTAGAGTTTGAACAATACAAGGTGAAAGTCCTGCAATCGCTGAATTTGCAACATTTTTTACCGTCTTGAATTTTTCAAAAATATAATTTGCATTAATAAAACAAACCACAAAACCGCCAAACGAGCCTAGGGCAATTGCATAAAATAAACCTAAATCACCCATAAACCAAGTGTTTATAACATAATAACTAAAAATACAAAACAGTACTATGGTGCAAAAACCGGAAATAAAAAGCGCTTTCATAGGATTTTTTATTTTATTCATTTTTATAAATAAAATAACTATGACAGAAGCAAAAACACCGCTTGAAGCAATAATTAAAGGCAAAAAAGCACCCATAAGATTTAATGCCATCGCCCCTGTTGCCATTGAAGCAACTATTACCGCGCAAAAAGATAAAAACATATCTAAAGACAAAGCATTTACTTTGAATATACTTTTTGTGATTCCCGATAAAAGCAATAAAGGATTTCTTTTATCATATATATCAATATCGCCCTCTAATTGAGATACAAGCTCAATTGCACCTGAAACAGCTTTTTTTGCAATAGAAGCACCGACGCTGGAAAATAAGACTACTAAAGCAACCCCCAAAACAAACCCATTAACAACAAGATAATCTTTATATATATGGTATAAAATAACTAACGGCACTAACGCCAACCCTACAATAGCCATTGCTATTGCAACACCTGAGTTAAAAGCAATCTTAAAACCTAAATTTAAAGATACATTTTTACCTTTAGAAATTTTTGCAGCTGCTCTTGTCGCAATAAAATTTGTTATAAATCCGCAAAAAACAGCAAATAAAATCCCAATTATATAGCAAAATACAAAAGAAATTCCCAAGGGTTTTATTAAAAATATTGCTATCAGAAAAGCAATAAAAAATAAAAATTTATTTTCCCTTTTAAAAAACAAACTGACGCCATTATAAAAATATGCAATTATTTTATCTAAAGCTATATATTTGTAGTTATTATATGAAATTTCGCAAATTTTACATGAAGAAAACAATAAAGCGATAGCTCCTGAAAAAAGAGCAACCCATTTTGATTTTGTAGAGGATAAATCTAAAAAATAGACCCCGTAACTAAGATAAAGCGCTGCAAACAAAAAAATCCACAAAACAGCATACCAACAGAACAGTTTTATATTTGTCTTATCTCTATCCATCTGCACATCCATATTAAACTAATCTGTTTTTATTATAGATGAAAAAGATTTTTTATTTAAAATGTTAAGGGTTTCTTAACAAGAATTAATTTTTTTTCATCTAAAATATATGCAATTATTGAATTAATTTCTGTCAACAATTCTTTTGAAGTTTTAGTTTTTCTGACTGCAACCGCATAATATTCTTTCGAATAAGCACGATTAATTATTTTATATTTACCGTTATTTAAGCCTTGCAATATGCAATCATCGCCAAAAATTGCATCCACCTTGCCTTCTTTTAAAAGCTTAAGCGCTTCATAATATGTTTTAGCGCCGATAACATAAGCATTTGGTGTAACTATTCTTACAATTTTTTCTCCGGTAGAACCCATCACAACCGCCACTTTGCCGTTTTTGTTAAAATAGCTTAAGCTCTTAATTTTAGACTCTTTCGGAATCATTATTTTTTGACTTGCAACAAAATAAGGCACCGAAAAATCAACAACAAGTTTTCTTTTATCGTTTACACTCAAAGTTGCAACCAAAATATCAACCTGTTTAAAGCTTAATTTTTCAATTCTGTTTTGTGCATCAACAGAAACATATTTAATATTTTGAGGAGATTCAAAACCGAATATGCCATCTGCGATATATTGAGCAATTTGCACATCTATTCCACACAATTTACCGTCTTTATAATATCCGAAAGGCGGTGAGTCTGTTTTAACTCCAACTATTAAATATCCTCTGTCTTTAATTTTTTGCAAATCGGAAATATCGTCTTTTTTATTTATACATCCGCCTAAAAAAAGTACAGAAAAAAGTAAAATTATTATTAAGAATATATACTTTTTCATAAATGTATTCTATCATAAAAATATGAAAGATTTAATTATTAACATATTGCTGTGCACACTGGGTGCATTTTTAGCTGCTTTTGCCTTGGAATGCTTTTTAGTTCCAAATCAGATTATTGATGGCGGAATAGTTGGTATATCAATAATGGCTAGTTATATTACAAAAGTCAATTTGGGTATATTTCTTGTAATTTTAAACCTTCCTTTTGTAATGCTTGCACTAAATGAATTCGGAATGAAATTTATTTTTAGAGCTTCATATAGTGTATGTATGCTTGCATTATTTGTAAATATTTCACACAAAATTCCGACAATAACAAATGACTTACTTTTAGCAGCATGTTTTGGCGGCGCAATACTTGGAATTGGTGTTGGAATAGTACTTAAAAATAACGCTTGTATGGATGGTACTGAAATACTTGCAATGAAAATTTCAAAAAAATATCCCTACTCTGTCGGCGAAATTATAATGTTTATCAATATTTTCATATTTACATGCGCCGGCTTTTTATTCGGCTGGGAAGAAGCAATGTATTCCGCTTTAACCTATGTTGTTGCATATAAAGCAATAGATATGATTGTTCAAGGTTTAAGTGAAGAAAAATCAATCAGAATAATCTCAGATAAAGGAAAAATCATTGGTCAGGCAATTATACAAAATTTAGATAAAACCGTAACTTATCTTGATGCACAAGGCGGATACAGTAAAAACCCTAAAACAATGGTATACTGTATAGCACCCCGTATAGAACTTTATAAACTTAAAGAACTTGTTGTAAGCATAGATAAAGACGCATTTATAACCATTGAAAATGTCCATGAAGTGTATGGAAAACGTTATAAAAAAAATTAAAGTGGAATAAAATTCATATAAAACCACTGTATTGTCAGAAAAAAAATACACTTCCCCATTAAATTGAAGTGTATTTTTGTGTGTTTAATTATTTACTATAAAGTTAACAATATCATTTGTGCTCTGAGGGTTAACCTTAAGAAGCTGATTACCCGGTCCGCCTCTCGGATATGTAATTATTACGGGTTTTGTTGCAGAATAAAAATTGAATAATATCTTATCACTTTTTGATAGTATTACTAAAAATTTTGTATTTGTATAACTTGCAATTTTTATTGGTATATATAGACCCTTAAAATTCAACATAGGAGATATTATAACAAATTTTTGGGGTTTATTTTTCATTGTACTTCCCGCTATAATTCCTGCGCTGGCTCCAATATCAGCACCCACAAAAATTGTATCGTTTGTATTTATTTTAGGGTAATTAGATTTTATATATGCAATAGATTCTAAAACATCATTTGGTAATTTTTGCCAATCTTCATTTGTAAATTTAAATCTGGATTTAATTTTTAATTTTTCATTATATACACTTCTTGAGTGCCCTCTTAAATCCATTGCTAAAACATTATAACCTTTAAGACGCAAAGCCTGTGCTATAGGCTGCCAGCTCAGCGCATTTAAAGAAAATGAATGTAACATTACAACAAGCGGTTTATTAGTAGGAGGAGATGCAATATATAAATCTCCAACCAAAATATGCTTATCTTTTGTTACAAATTCTATCTTATGTTTTGTTTTTGGCTTCTTTTTCTTTGTGGTAGCAGCATTTGCACTGCAAAAAAAGCACAATAAACAAATTAATATACCAAAGACAAATACTTTCTTCATAGTTTAATTTTAGCAAATACGGCTATTATAAATCATAGATTTTTAAATTTTCGTACATATAGAGGAAATTAAGAAAATAATTCTAAAGCAAAATTTTTAGCAGACGAAAAAAATAATATACAAATTTGAAAAGGAGCAAGACTCCTTCTCAAAACCTCCTCCCCAAGTCTAGTAGCCGCCTTATGACGGCTTTTTTTTATTGTTTAATATCAAAATAATCCAACAAATCATCAATAACTTTTTTGGCGTCAGCCACTATTTTATAATCGCAATACTTAAATATATCGGCGTTTTCATCGATATTTATTCCGACAATTGTTTTTGAATTTTTCATCCCCTGAATATGTTGAATTGCCCCTGAAACTCCAAAAGCAACATAAAGTTTTGGTTGAGTTGATGAACCGGTCTGGCCTATTTGATATTTTGATTCAGCTAAATTAAAATCAACAACTTTTCTTGTAACCGCAAAATTTGAATCGGTAATTTTTGCTATTTTTTTTAGTTTTTTATAATACTCATCACTTTTATTTTCGCACAGCCCATATCCGCCGCACAATACCACCTTTGCAGAAGAAAAATCAACCGATTCTCTGTTTTTTTCAGAATTTGAACTGATTAATTTAATTCTGTCTTCATGATATGAAACAGGAATATACTCCTCAAACTCACCGCTATCTTGATATTTAAATTCCGATTTAAAAACACCGGGACGAATTGTTGCGCAATAGGGCATTTTTTTTGATAATATCGTTGCCATTAGCTCAGAGCCAAACGTCGGTCTTGTGGGAGCAAAAAATAAATTATCATTTTTTAGAATAAATTCTGCCTCTGTACAATCAGCCACAAGTCCTGTATCTAACTGCACTGTAACCCTTGGGGCAACTGCACGTCCTTTTATTGTTGCAGGGAAAAGCAGAACCTCAGAAGGTTTTTTTTCAAAATATTCCAAAAAAGCATTAGCATAAACAGTAGAATAAAACTCATCAAAAACACTGTCTTTTATTAAAACAACTCTATCAGCACCGGCCTTGTATGCTTTTTTAATTTCATCATCTACCAAATATGAAGCAATAAAAACAGCCTCAACCAAATAATTGACTCCTTGTTTTAATTTTTCAGCTTCAAAAGCAAGGCTTTTTGCCTTACTTATTAGTTCAAATGAAACCTGTTCTATTTTATTATCTTTTAAATTTATTTCACCAAATACTGATATTTTTTTCATTTATTATCAACCTTTAATAAAAAATCCAAAATTCTTTTTGCGTAATCTTCTTTTATTTCTTTTGTATCTTTAACTGTTTCGGGTCTATATGCCCTATATACCATTGTAGGAGAGCCAATTACTCCTACTTCATTTTTATCCAATCCTATATCGTGAAGACTGTATTCCTCTATCGGAATATTTTGCGCCCTTATATAATCATCTATTTTGGGAATATAACTTTGTTCGCATTGATGATTAAGCGCTAATATGCAAGGTGTCACAATTTCATAAATATTAACCACTGAAGCAAGCTTCAGAGAAACTATTGCCTGATTTTTGTCAGCATTTCGTATCTCAAACACATTTGTTAATTCAGGAATTTTTAACAACTGCGCTAAACTTAAAGGCACTTGCTGAGTATCCCCATCTACGGCCATTTGACCCGTTAATATTAAACTAAAATCAGGACAATATTTTTTAATTGCGGCAGCTAAAATTTTTGCTGTTGCTAATGTGTCTGAACCTGCAAAAGCTTTATCAGATAATAAAATTGCTCTGTCTGCTCCTTTTGCTAAGGCATAATTTAAAATATCCTGCGCTTGTTTTGGACCCATTGAAATTGCAATAACTTTAGCTTCTTTAAATTTTGATTTCAATCTAACTGCAAAATCAAGCGCATATTCATCATAAGGATTTATTTTAGACAACATATTACTTCTGTCTAAATTATTTTCCTTTGTCCATTTAATATCATCTACATCAGGAACCTGTTTTATACAAACTATAACGTTCACTTATTTTAAATCCTTGTCATCTACTACTTTATTTAACCCTTGCGGTTTGTCAACATTTCTTCTCAACCTTAATGCCATTTTTAAAGCCAGCATTTGAACAACAATAATCATACTCACAATTGTTGCAATTTTTGACTGACATTTCGGAAATTTAAGCAGCATATCGCAATCATAATCTTCATATTCATCAGATACTACAATTGATTTTATTTTATATGTTTTTATAATTTTCTTTAGCAAATTACGCTCTATATTTGTGCAATCACTCGTTAAGAAAATCAAAAAATACTTTGACTTATTTAATACCGCAAAATGTCCATGGATAAATTCGCCTAAAGGGTATGGACAAGTATTAATATAACAAGTTTCTTTAATTTTTAGCGCAGCTTCAAGTGCTAAAGGGAAATATTTATTAAAACCGCAAATCGAAAATCCGTCTTGCTTAGATAAAACTTTTGATACTACATCTATATTTTCAATATTCAAAAGAGTATTTTCAATATTTTTTTTCACTAAACTAATATTTTCAATATGAGAAGAAATATCAACTTTGTTATTTTGGGCAATTTTAAGAGCAATTAACCAAAGCATAACAACGCTTGCACCAAATGTTTTTGTTGCAGCAATGGCATTTTCCCTGCCGGCTTCAATATCAAGCTTATAATCACATTCATTATATAATTTTGAATTTTTATTATTAGTTATACAAAGCGTTTTTAAATTATGCTCTTTAACTTTTTCCATCGCCAAAACTGTATCTATGCTGTTTCCTGACTGGCTTATAAATACATAAAGAGCATTTTTATCCAAATTCATAAAACAAGAATGTGCAAACTCAGAAGCATATTCACAGCTCGCTTCAACATTTGATATATTTTCAAAAAAATATTTTCCAAATACAGCTGCATTATATGATGAACCGCTCGCAACAAGAACAATTCTTTTAATATCCAAAGGAATATCAACTAAAACACAGTAATTTAAAATATAGCGATTAATTAAATTCTCTATAATTGAAGCTTGAGAATTTATTTCATCTTCCATCATATAACTCATATTCATATTATAATGTAAAAATGATAAATTGTACCTATATACACATTCCTTTTTGCGAAAAAAAATGCAAATATTGCTCTTTTTGCTCATTTAGCTTGCTAAAACTAAAAGATGAATATATAAATTCTCTTATTAAAGAGATTAAGTTTTTTTACAAAAACGACCCTCAAAAAACAATTTATTTTGGGGGCGGTACGCCGTCTTTATTAGAAATTCAAGATATAGAAAAAATTCTTTCAAATTTTAATTTTAATTCAAATACTGAAATCACAATAGAAATAAATCCTCACAATATTTCAAAGGAAAAGTTAAAAGATTATAAAAGCATTGGAATAAATAGAATTTCAGTCGGCATACAAAGTTTTGACGATGAAATTTTAAACCTAATAGGAAGAACACACACAACACTCGAAGCCATTGAAGTTATAGAAAATATCAAAAAAGCAGGCTTTGATAATTATAGTATTGATTTAATTTACGGTCTGCCAAATCAAGACATAAATAACTGGATAAACACCCTAAATAAGGCAATTAAAACAGATTCTTCTCATATTTCTTTATATGGATTAAAAATCGAAAAAGGAAGCTACTTTTATAAGTATCCGCCCAAAAATATCGCAGATGACGAAACGCAAGCAAAAATGTATGAAATAGCAATTGAAAAATTAAAAGAAAAATATATCCACTATGAATTTTCAAACTTTGCAAAAAATGAAAATTATTTTTCAAAACACAACAGTGCATACTGGCATTGTGAAAATTATTACGGTTTTGGTGTTTCTGCAAGCGGCTACATTGAAAACAAAAGATACACTAACACTTTTAATCTAAAAGACTATATCAATAACCCCTATAAAAAAGAATATGAAATTTTATCAAAAGAAAATAAAATAGAAGAGGAAATTTTCCTTGGATTAAGACTGACAAAAGGAATAGATTTTTTAAAAATCAATTCAAAATATAATATAAACATATATGAAATTTATAAAAAAGAATTTGAAAAATTCCTAGCCTTAAATCTGATGGAAAAAACAAAAAAAGGAGTTAAACTAACGCAAAAGGGCATTTTGTTATCAAATGAAGTGCTTTGCGAATTTATTAAAATTTAAATTTATTTACAAAATTGCAAAACAAAAAACAAAAGTTTAGAATTTAAATATATGGAAAATAAAAACTACACCTATAAAAGATGGTATGACTCAAAACCTTATGCAGACGGAGTTTTAGATATTTTAAAACAATTATCTTTGCAATCACACTATGATATCGCAAGAGAAGTTTTAAAAATAATCGAAACCATCAAAATAAATTCAAGAGAATTAACCCAGTCAACACCAATAAGCCTTGGAGTCGACAGAGTTGTAGGGTTATTTTCGCAAGGCTATAAAAGAAGATGGTACGATAAAAACCTCCCTATCGCCAGAATTTTTAAAAGTGCTTCTTGCTTGCAAGATGAAGATTTTCAAAATATAATGCAGGGTATATATTGTAGTTTAAGTGAAGACAATGGAAAACAATAAAAAAATAGCAAGCGACATGCAAGAAGTGATTTATCAAATGAAATTGGATGACATTGAAGAAAATCCTGATAGCGAATTTGAATTATTCACTTGCAGCGCTTGTGCAAAAGACATGCCCCTTGCAGGCTCAATTCAATACTCAAAATACAGACTTTGTAACGATTGTGTTTTATTATACGAATTAGCGCTAAAACTGGGCAAAGTTAAAAATATTGATGAATTTATGGAAAAAACTGAAGATACTCGTCTTCAAACAATGTGTGATTTTATTAAACAAGAAAGTTTAAAAGAAAATAATTAACCATGAAAAATATAGTATTATTGGGTTCAACAGGCTCAATCGGCACGCAAACACTGGAAGTAGTTGAAAAATTAAAAGATAAGTTTAACATTTTAGCCCTTGCTGCAGGGAAAAATATTAAACTTTTAAAAGAACAAATAATAAAATTTAAGCCAAAATATGTCAGCGTAGCAGACTTTGATGACATGAAAGAACTTCAAAAAGAATTCGGCCAAATTAAATTCTTTTTTGGCGAAGAAGGACTTTATGAACTTGCAAGTATTCCGGAAGCCGACATTTTAACCGTTGCAACAAGCGGAATAGTTTCTGTAAAAGCTACAATAAAAGCAATTGAAAATAAAAAAACAATTACTCTTGCAAACAAAGAAACTCTTGTCATGGCAGGCGATATTGTTATGAAAAAAGCAAAAGAAAACAATGTTTCAATAATTCCGATTGATTCGGAACATTCTGCTATTTTGCAATGTTTAGCTAAAAAAGATAATCCTTACGCTAAAAACCTATGGATTACAGCATCAGGCGGACCTTTTTTAAATAATACAAGAGAAGAAATGGCTGATTTTTCAGCCAAAGAAGCCCTTAAGCACCCAAGATGGATGATGGGTAAAAAAATCACAATTGATTGCGCTACACTTGTAAACAAAGGGCTTGAAGTCATTGAAGCTCACCATCTTTATGATTTTAATTACGACAATATTAAAGTTGTTATACATCCGCAAAGCATAGTTCATTCGCTTGTTGAATTTTGTGACGGCTCATTTTTGGCACAAATGGGGGTGCCTTCAATGCACATTCCTATTCAATATGCACTTAGTTACCCGGAAAGATTTGAAGGAATAAAAACCAACAGCTTTAATATCTATAACAAAAAACTTGAATTTCTTGAACCCGATTTTGAAAAATTCCCTCTTTTAAAATTAACCGTTGAATGCGGGAAAAAAGGCGGACTCATGCCTGCAATACTAAATGCAGCAAACGAAGTAGCAGTGTATAAATTTCTAAACGGCAAAATTAATTTCCTTGATATAGAAAAAATCATTTTTAGCGAAGTTGAAAATGCCAAAAACATTATAAATCCTACTTTAGAAGAAATTTTTGAAGCCGACAAAACTATAAGACAAAAATACCTATAAGCTTCCGCAAGCGGTCATTTGTCCGTTAATGCTGTTGAAAAATGCATATTTAACAACTTTTGACTTTAAACCTTGCAAAGTAAAAGATTTAACGATTTTGCCTGTTGTATTGTTATATTGTTGATATTTGTTTGGTAAACAATAGGTATAAAGCAGATTTTCAAGTTTATGTTCGTTATTTATATCATATAGTGAATATTTTAGAGGAATTAGTTCTTCTTTGTAATCGGGTCTAAAATGAGCTATAGATAAATCAAAGCAAATCTCAGATTGAAGTTTTCCACTGTTATAAGATAAATATCTTTCAATTTGTCCGCCGGAAGAATAATAAATTTCTTCCAGCAAATTGCCTTGTAAATCTTTTTTTTGACACTTAGCAAGTTTTATTTTGCTATTTCCTAAAATTCTGTTTAGTATGTTTTCTTTTTTTATATCTATCTCAAAATAAAAACTCTCAAAATAAGTTTTTATTTTTATAATTGAACTTTTTGTAAAATCAACCTTTAATAACGGGTTATTGAGCTTATCAAACACCTCTATTGAACAATAAGCATCTTTTTGTGAAAATTTAAAAATTTTATCCTCATCACAAGGCAGTGTTTTATTATATAAATATCTTGCCACCAAAGCTTGAGAATCAATTATTGCACTATCAACAGCTTGAGCATATTTAGATTTTTTTGAAATTCTTAATACGACGTCTTTTATATCTGTATTAATTTTTGCATATCTTTGATTAAAATATTCTTGAATTTTATTATCTTTTTTATTTGATTCACCATCAAAAGGGTTTGTTTTATTTTCATCCTTATCGAATTCATCGAATTTTTGACGCTCTTTTTGGTTTTGATTTTTGCTTTGATTTTGATTGCGCGATTTTGAACCATATACACTATATGGCAATAATTCCGCTTTTAGAGGATTATTTGTAACCTTTTCAATCATTTAACGCACACCAAATTCAATAAGACGTAATCTAATAAAACCAAAACAATAAAAAAATTGCCTAAATTAGCCTAATTCATTTTGTTCTTCATAGACTTGCACGCCAAATTTCGCTCTAAACAGGTGTTGTATTGTTTCAGATTGAATTTCAGCCATTAAAGAATTAAAAAGATTATATGCTTCTTTTTTATATTCAATTAACGGATCTTTTTGTCCGTATGCAACAAGACCGATTGAATCTTTTAACATGTCTATATTACCTAAATGATCAATCCATTTTGCATCCACAACTTGCAGCAAAATATCTCTTTCAACATGACGCAAAATATTATCTTTTGTATATGGTTCTTGTTTTACAAAATCATCTCCATAATATTTTGTCATTACGGAATTAAAATCATTTATTGTGTCAAGCTCAAATTGTTTATACGATTCAAGCGCTAAATCTTTAAGTTTTTGAGAAATTTCGTTTGCTCTTAAATCCTTGATTTCCTCAACCTTGATTTTATCCTTCAATTGAGGAAAAACACTTACGAATTCTTTAGTAAACATGACTAAATCATCATGAACATATTCTTGAGGAGACATGTCTTTGCTTATATATTGAGCAAGTATTCTATCAACCTCTTTTAACATCATAAATTTAATATCATCTCTTAAATCAGTTGCTGCTAAAACTTTTCTTCTTTGGTAATAGAATTTTTCTCTTTGAATATTCATAACATCGTCATATTCAAGCACTGATTTTCTTATATCAAAATGGTATGTCTCAACTTTCTTTTGCGCAGATTCAATTTGACGGGTTATAAGCGGATTTTCAATTGCTGTGTCATCATCAACATTCAGCATTGTCATTAAATGTGCGATTTTTTCTCCGCCAAAAATTCTCATTAAATCATCTTCTAAAGATAAGAAAAATTTAGTTGACCCCGGGTCGCCCTGACGAGCCGCACGACCTCTTAATTGATTGTCTATTCTTCTTGATTCATGGCGCTCTGTACCAATTACATGCAATCCACCCAGTTCAACAACTTTATCGTGTTCTTCTTGAGTTATTTTTCTTGCTTTTTCCAATGCTTCATTTTTTATTTGTTCATAATTAGGATTATCTTTTGTAATCCCTTTTTTATCAAGCTCTTCTTTTGCCAAATATTCTGCATTACCCCCAAGCAAAATATCAGTACCTCTGCCTGCCATGTTTGTTGCAATGGTAACAGCGCCGACTCTGCCTGCTTGAGCTATAATATAAGCTTCTTTTTCATGGTGCTTAGCATTTAAAACATTGTGCTTTATACCCATCTTTTTTAATATATTAGATAAATATTCAGACTTTTCGATTGATATTGTACCAACCAATGTAGGCCTTCCTATTTTTGCCATTTGCGCAATTTCACGAGCAACATATTCGTATTTTTTTACTTTTGTTTTATAAATTACATCCGGAAAATTTATTCTTCTATCCGGTTTATTTGTTGGGATTTGGGTAACTTGAAGATTATATATTTTTCCAAATTCTGCTTCTTCTGTCATTGCAGTACCTGTCATGCCTGAAAGCTTAGGATATAATCTAAACAAATTTTGGAATGTAATTGAAGCCAATGTTTGAGTTTCATCTTGAATTTTAACGCCTTCTTTTGCTTCAATAGCTTGATGTAATCCGTCAGACCAGCGTCTGCCATCCATAATACGACCTGTAAATTCATCAACAATCATTACTTGATTATCTTTTATTACATAATCAGTATCTTTTACAAAAAGTTCTTTCGCCTTTAGTGCTTGTAAAAGATGATGAGCATATTGAGTTTTCATATCAAAAAGTTCATCAACCTTTAATAATTCTTCTGCTTTTAATACACCTTCTTCGGTAAAAATTATATTTTTATTTTTTTCATCTACCTCATAGTGCTTATCTTTTTCCAGTAACGGCGCAATTTTTGCCATTAATTGGTAAGTTTGAGCTGATTTTTCAAGACGACCCGAAATAATCAAAGGAGTTCTGGCTTCATCAATTAAAATTGAATCAACTTCATCTATAATTGCATAGTTGTAAGGTCTTTGAACTAAAGAGTCTATATCAGACGCCATGTTATCTCTTAAATAGTCAAAACCGAATTCATTATTTGTACCGTATGTTATATCACAATTATAGGCTTGTTTTTTATTTTCGTAGCTATTATATTCACCGCTTGAGAGAATTACGCCAACACTTAATCCTAAAAACTCATAAATTTTACCCATCCAATCTCTATCACGCTTTGCAAGATAATCGTTAACCGTGATAACATGTACACCTTTTCCTGTAAGAGCATTAAGATAAGCAGGCAGTGTCGCAACAAGTGTTTTACCCTCACCTGTTCTCATCTCGGCTATATGACCTTCATGGAGAAATATTCCGCCAATTAATTGAACATCAAAATGTCTTAAATTTAAAACTCTTTTGCCTGCTTCTCTTACTGTTGCAAAAGCATCGGGTAAAATTTCATCCAAAGCTTGCTTTTCGAGTATTCTATCTTGTTTTATATCAGACGAAGTCGGACGTTTAGACAAAATTTCTTTGAACTCTTGCGTTTTTGCTTTTAATTGTTCATCGGTCAGTTTTGAATATTCTTCTTCAATTTCATTAATCCTATCAACGATAGGCATGATTTTATTAATTTTTCGAACATTTGGATCTTTAAAAATTTTTAATAAAATGTCAATTAAAGTCATTAAATTCTCCTCAAGTCTTTAATAAGGTTAATCCTATCACAAACAAAATAATAATTCATTAAGAAAGTAAGACAATTTATATAAATTCACTTAATAAATCATTTTGTTGTATAATTTAATCATTCAATACTTTAATATAGAGGTTAAAATGACAGAAGAAAAACAATTTAAAGATACACTTAATCTTCCGAAGACGACTCTTGCAATGAGAGCAAACGCCGCAGTTCGAGAAGTTGAAATTCAAAAATTTTGGAATGAAAATAAAATTTATGAAAAAATGCTCAAAAAAAACGAAGGGCATAAAAGCTTTATCTTACATGACGGCCCCCCGTATTTAAGTTCCGATAAAATTCATATTGGGCATGCTCTAAATAAAATTTTAAAAGACATTGTTCTAAAATATAAAACACAATTAGGTTTCTATACTCCCTATGTCCACGGGTATGACGCCCATGGGCTTCCAATTGAAAATGCTGTTGTAAAAAACATAAAAGGCGGCAGAAACGCTCTTACTCCTTTAGAATTAAGACAAAAATGCAGAGAATTTGCTGCAAAAAACCTAAAAGGACAAGAAGAAAATTTCAAACGTCTTGGTGTTTTGGGTGATTGGGAACATCCTTATTTAACAATTGCCCCCGAGTATGAAGCTCGTCAAGTTGAATTATTTTGGCAGATGTATAAAAAAGGATATATCCAAAAAGGTTTAAAACCTGTTTATTGGTGTGCAAGCTGCGAAACAGCTTTAGCTGAAGCAGAAGTTGAATATGCTGATATTTCATCTGAATCAATTTATGTAAGATTTGAAATGAAAGATTATGAGAAGTTATATCAAAAAGCAAACATCGTTTCATCAAACAAACTTTATTCAATAATTTGGACAACAACTCCTTGGACAATTCCATCTAACCTTGGTATTTGCTTAAATGCAAGATATAACTATACAATTTTTGAATATCAAGGAAACAACTATTTTGTTGCAAGCGACCTTTTAGACACGTTCTTAAAAGATGTTGAATGGGAAAATATCAAAAAATTGGGTGAACTAAAAGGTTCTGATTTTGAATATTTTAAAGCGAAACACCCGTTATATGATAAAGACTCACTTTTAATTTTAGGAGATCACGTTACTTTAGACGCCGGTACAGGCTCAGTCCACACTGCTCCGGGTCATGGTCTTGAAGACTGGGAAGTTGGACAAAAATACGGACTTGAAACATTCTCTCCTTTTGATTCAAAAGGGTGTTGGACAAATGAAGTGAAAGACCTTGAAGGCATTCCGTATTATAAAGGCAATCAAATTGTAATAGACAGATTAAAAGAAAAAGGCGCATTAATAAAATCACAAGAAATTATGCACTCATACCCTCATTGCTGGAGATGTAAAAACCCTGTAATGTATCGTTCTACTCCTCAATGGTTTGTAAAAGTTTCAATGTTTAAAGATAACGTTTTAGAAAACATTAAAAAAGTAGATTGGTTCCCCGCTTCAGGCGAAAAAAGAATTTCAAACATGGTTGAAAACCGCTCTGAATGGTGTATTTCTCGTCAACGCGCTTGGGGTGTACCTATTCCTATTTTATATTGTAAAAAATGTAAAAAACCAATCATAAATGATGAAACAATTAAATTAATTTCAGAAAAATTCAAAAATGAATCCTCTGACGCTTGGGTAAAATATGAAGCTAAAGACTTTTTACCTGAAGGCTTTAAATGCGAATGCGGATGTAATGAATTTGAAAAAGAAAACGATATCATGGACGTTTGGTTTGACTCAGGTGCTTCTTGGGATGCTGTTGTTAAAGCAAGAAAAAATGAATTCCAAACAGACGGAAGCCCTGTTATACCTGTTGATATGTATTTAGAAGGATCAGACCAACACAGAGGCTGGTTCCAATCATCATTATTAATTGCAAGCGCAACAGATAACACAGCTCCATACAAATCAGTTTTAACCCATGGGTTTGTCTTAGATGGTGAAGGTCGAAAAATGTCCAAATCTTTAGGTAATATTGTTGCTCCGCAAGAAGTAATTAAAGTCTATGGCGCCGATGTATTAAGACTATGGGCAGCTAGCGTTGATTACAGAAACGACGTTAAAATCGGCGACAATTTAATTAAACAGCTTGTTGAAGTATTCAAAAAAACAAGAAATACAATAAGATTTTTATTGGGAAATTTATATGATTTTGACCCTAAAAAAGATTATGTGGAATATGCTAATCTTGAAGAAATTGATAAGTTTGCCCTATCAAGACTTGCACAATTAATTAAAAATGTCGATAGTGCATTTGAAACTTATGAATTTTATAAATACTTTCAACACCTGCAAAACTTTGCAAGCACCGATTTGAGTTCATTCTATCTTGATATTGTAAAAGACAGATTATACACACAAGGCAAAAAATCTCTATCAAGAAGAGCTTCACAAACTGTTATGTATGAAATTTTACATACATTAATCAGTATTTTAGTTCCTGTTATGCCTCATCAAGCAGAAGATATATGGCAAAACATGCCTGAAAACCAAAAAGAATATGAGTCTGCACTTTTAACACCATGGGCAAAAGTCAAAGATGAATGGGTTAACGAAAAACTGGATGAAGAATTTTCACAACTCTTAAAAACAAGAGAAATTGTATCAAAAGCAATCGAACCTTTGCGTTCATCAGAACCAAAAATCATCGGTTCATCTCTTGAAGCGGATATTATAATTACCTCAAACGACAAAGAAAAATCTGAACTTTTAGACAAGTATTCTAAACTTTTGGGTGATTTATATATCGTATCTCACGTCTACACTTCAAATACAGATAATGCAGAAATCCTGAACGAATATTCTCAAGACGACTACACAGTTAAAGTATTAAAAGCAAAAGGTGAAAAATGCGCTCGCTGTTGGAAGTATAGAGAATTAAACAAAGACGGTATCTGTAAAGACTGTGAAAACGCAATAAAGGAGTAACCAGATGAAAGATTTAAAAGGCACTCAAACAGAGAAAAATTTATGGGCAGCTTTTGCCGGTGAATCGCAAGCAAGAAACAAGTATACTTATTATTCATCTAAAGCTAAAAAAGAAGGCTTTGTTCAAATGGCGCAAATTTTTGAAAATACCGCCAACAACGAAAAAGAACATGCTAAACTTTGGTTTAAGATTTTATCAGGCGGTTCGATTAAATCAACCGAAGAAAACTTAAAAGACTGTATTCAAGGCGAAAACTATGAGCACACTTCAATGTATCCGGAGTTTGCCCGCATAGCAGATGAAGAAGGTTTTGATGAAATTGCAAGACTTTTTAGAGGTGTTGCAACAATAGAAAGCCACCATGAAGAACGCTACAAAAAACTTCTTGAAAACCTTGAAAAAAATGAAGTTTTTAAAAGAGATGAAAAACAAAAATGGGAATGCGCTAATTGCGGATTTGTTTTAGAAGGCAAAGAAGCTCCTGAAGTTTGCCCGGTTTGCGCTCATCCAAAAGCATATTTCTTCATCAAAGACACTAATTATTAACCCTTATTAATACATACTCATAAGGTAAATATATGTAATATTTTATAATCATATTTAATTAATACAATCAAAAACTTGAAAAAATAATCCAAAAAAGATTAAACATAATAAATTATATAATCGATTTTAAAATTTTAAAATCGATTATATTTTACAAAAATTTACAGGTTTGAGATATGAGACCAAATTAAGTAAAATTGAAGTATGCATAAACACCTAAACATAATCCTGGCCTCCCTATTGGCAATAACAATAACAACATCGTTTGCATTTTTTAAAATCAGTCAAGAAAAAAAATGGCAAAAATTTTATTCTCAAGGCATGTCTTTCTACAATCAGGAAAATTATCAAGACGCCTACTATAACTTTTCTCAAATTAAACGTATTTCAAAGCTATACGAATTATCACTGTTAAAAGAATTTCAATGCGCCAATAATTTAAACGACAAAAAAACTGCGCATAAAAAAATTAAAGAATTAATTAAAATAGCAAAAGATAAAAACCTGCGCCCTTATGTTTTATATAATGAAGCCAATTTAAGTGATGAATTAAGCACAAATTCAAAAAATCAACTTCAAAAAAAATACGGCTATATTCAAAAAACATATCCCGAAAGCGACTTTGCAATTGCAAGCGGATATAAACAAGCACAAATTTTAAAAGAAACAAAACCTCTTTTAGCTAAAGAAAAATATATTGAATACCTGAACTACGCTCCAAACGGAAAATTTGCCTTAAATGCTCTTGATGAAGTTACTAAATACAAAACAGAACTAAATAAAGAAGATTGGGATATCATTGCATTTGCATTTCTTCAAAACCAAAAATATAACGAAGCTATAAGTGCATACGAGAAAACAAGTTTTTCAAAAAATTGGGCTTATATAGCACAGTGCTACAAAGGTTTAAAACAATTCAACAAAGAAAAAGAAGCTATTTTAAGAGGGCTTAACTTAAAAATAAGCGATGTTGAAGAAAAAGAAATCAGCAATCAAATAGAAAGACTGATATCAATAACGAATTCAAACAAAATTGCCACTTTACAAGACCTATACGTTAAATATGAAAATTCATACATTCACCCCACAGTTGCATATATGCTGGCAGAATCAAGCAGTTCAATTCGCTCAATTAAATTGTACGAATTAATAACAGATAAATATCCAACTTCTATCTGGGCTTCAAATTCTCTTTGGGAAGTATTTTGGTATAATTTTCAACAAAAAAGATACAGAACATGTGAACAACTTGCCAATACTCATACAAAAATCTATTTTAATGCAATTGACGCGCCAAGGGTTGCATATTGGTATGGAAAAGCACTATTAAAAGAGAAAAAAAATAAACAAGCAAGAAATGCATTTTATTCTGTTATCAATAACTATCCTTTAAGCTATTATTCGTTTTTATCTGCAAGACAACTAAGAATGTCAAAAGCAAAAAAATTGATAATCAAAAAAGAAATATCAAGCTACAATATAAATTCTATAAACAAGTATTTATTTAATGACAACATTCTTTTAACACTTGCTGATAACAACGACTACAACACTCTTGATGAATTAAAAATCAATAATGAATTTATTAAATCTTGGATATTTTACAAAAAACAAAACTACCCAAAATCAATTAATCTTACAAAAAATGAATTATTAAACAAATATGCCATAGAACAAGATGAAAAAGAAAAAGAAAAAGAAAAAAATAATAAATTAACCTATAATAGCTATGAATTAAAATTAATGTATCCTGTATTATATGAAGATATAATTAACGGTTATGCAAAAAATTATAAAATAAGTCCTTATTTATTTTTAAGTTTAGTAAGAGAAGAAAGTCATTTTAATAAAAACGCACAAAGCTCTGTTGGCGCAATCGGATTAAGTCAATTAATGCTTTCAACAGCAAATTTCATTGAAAAAACCCCTGTTTCAAAAGAAACATTATTGGATGAATACAAAAACATAAAAATCGGAATGAAATATTTTAAATATTTAACAGATTACTACAAAGGAAACGAATATCTCGCAATTTTGGCTTATAATGCAGGTCCGGGAAATATAGATAAATGGCTGAATAATCCTATGATAGCCTCTGATGAATTAGATGTTTTTGTTGAAAATATTCCATACTTAGAAACTAAAAATTATATTAAAAAAATTCTATCTTCATATTGGGCATATATAAACATATATTCAAATAAAACAAAACTGTAAACATAAAAGCCTGATTAAAATTAATCAGGCTTTTATTTTATTATATTCCCACTTAATGCATTTTACTTACGCTGCAGTTTTTGCAGTTTGTTCTTTTTTATCTTCAGCTTTTGCTGTCTCATCTGTAGTTTGAGTTCCTTCAAGTTTTGCCATTGTTTCTTCTGCTACAGCCTTAACAGCTTCATCACCTGATTTTAAAGATTCCGCTAAAATTTGTTTAACGTTTTCTTTATCTTGAGGTTCAGCTACATATTGAAGAGCTTGAATTGCAGCAACCTTAACTTCAGGTCTTGAATCATTGTTAATAATATTTACGATATCATTAAATCCTACCAAGTCATTTAAGGCTAACGGTGCGATTGGTTGTTCACCGTTTGCTTTTTGAGTTTCTATGTATTGATTTAATTCATCTCTTTGAAGTTTTTGAATCATTGCTAAAGTGTATAGTGCAAAGATTCTGTTTACATTTGCTTCATCTCTTGGAGATAATTGTTCTGATATAGTTTTTTCTTCAGGAGTTAATTCTTCACCTTTAGTTAACTTTTCAGCAACTGCAATTTGTTTATCTGTCGGACCTTCAAGTCCTGTTGTATCTTCTTTAATTACATCAACCAAAGCATTCATAACAGGTTCAGAAACAACTTGCAGTGCAATTTTTGGTTCACTTTGAGCATAAGAAGCCAATTCGTTTATTGCGGCAGCTTTTTCTTTTGCATCTGTACTATGTAATTTTTTGATTAATTCTTCTGTATTAATTGTATTTGGAACCTCTTGAGGAGTAGCTACATTTTCAACTTGAGGTTGTTGAGCAACTTCCGGTTGTTGAACAACTTGAGGTTGTTCTTGTGTTTGAATTTGTTGAGCTTCAACTTGAGGTTGTGCCATAACACTTTCAGGCATTGCTTGAGGAGCCGGAGCTTCTAGCGTTTGTATATTGGCTTGAGTTGGTTGAAATGCAATCGGTTGTTGAGGTAAAACAGATTGTTGAACAGGCATCGGTTGTTGCATTATCGGATTTTGCATCGGCATATATTGTTGATATACATTTGGCATTGCCGGTTGTTGATATGCAGATACCTGCGGCATTTGATATAATGAATTTTGATAATTATATGGAGCAGCTTGAGCAGATGACTGAGGTGTAGAACCATAAGCCGTCGGATTATATATGTTAATGCTTACTGCGTTTGCTCCACCCGGTTGAGGGTATAATTGCTGAGCATTTGTGGGTTGAATCATCTAGTTCTCCTTTTTGTGTAATCTCCACACGTTTCTTACAACACTTGTGAATATAATAAATTGCTAAATTTTTTATTTTTTCTTAACATTTTTTAAAGTTTAACTATTTTAAATAGTCAGTTCTTTCAAAAATGCCTGATGAGTTTTTAATAAAGTCCCAAGCTTCAACTGCCGCTAATCCTATAGCAGATAGAGAAGCTATAACTTTATTTTTAGATAAAATTGCACCAATAGCAAGCATAAAATTAGGAACATATCGAACACCGGCTGTAAAAAATCCTTTGCAATAGCCTTTTATACGTCCCCATACTTCATTTATGCCGCCCATGAAATTGTTTTTCAACAGCCAATTTTTTCTTTTCGCGTCTTTATATGAAACTTTTTCTGCTTTTTGAGAGCCTATAGAAGTTTCAATAAAAGTATCGGCAGAAGCTTTTGCGTATTCATTATTTGCAGTCAAAACAGCAGTTTTATGCATGTCTGTTAAACATGAATATAAACTTAAACCGCCTGCTAATTTTGATATAATTGTCATATTAATTACCTTGCTTTACTTCAATCGGCTCAGGTGCTGCCAGTTTCAACAATATTTCAGAAACCATTCTTTGTTCTTCACCTGTTTTATCTTTATTTTCTTTTTGAAGCTGTTTCAACAATTGAACCGTTTCTTCATTACCAACACTATAGCCCAACTGCATTGTTACCAAACCTAAAAATCTTACCGCAGAAGACGGATCTTTTAAAGTTTTATTTAACAATGGAATTAAGCTTGGATTATCTTTTCGATTTTCATCTTCTTTAAATCTTTGCATCAAATCCTTAGCGCCAATCAAACGAATTTTCGGATTAGAATCATTTAGATAATTTTCCAACGATTTAATATAATCATCCGTCAATGGAATAATTGTCTTTGTTTCGGCTTCTTTAGATTTTGTATCTTTATTTTGATTTTCTACTTCGTTATTAGGAGTTTTATCTAAAAGATTATTGGGTGTATTAGAATTTAAAGAAGTATTATTTTGATAAGGGTAATAAGGTTGTTGATTAATCATATTGTTATAATTGAAAGGATATAAAGGCAAGTTAGGGTTTGTATTTTGCCCGTACATTGAATAATATCCTTGATTTTGAATAGGATTTCCAACACAAGATGCACCATTAGCAAAAGCCTGAGGTGAATAAATATTTATGCTTACTGCATTTGCACCTTGAGAAGGAACTGCCGCCTGATTTTGAAAAGCCGGATTTATCGGATTTTGTTGCATAATTTTCCCTTATAATACCTTTTATATTATAAAAAACATTTATTTTATAAAAATTGCCCATCAATATAAAAAAATATTAAGATTAAATAAAATCAATAAATATGTTTATGTTAAAATAATACTAAAAATACTTTTTCAAGGAGATAAAATGTCACAAACATCAGCTTATAAAGATAAATATGAAATGGTTATCGGTCTTGAAGTCCATGCCCAACTTAAAACAAACAGTAAAATTTTTGGTAGAGAAGGCTGTGAATTCGGAAAAGAACCTAACACCGAAACAGGGACAATTACTTTAGGACTACCGGGAGTTTTACCTGTTTTAAACAAAGAATGTGTTAACATGGGTATTCTTACAGGTTTAGCACTTCATTCAACCATTCCTAACCGCTGTAAGTTTGATAGAAAACAATATTTTTATCCGGATCTACCGAAAGGATATCAAATTTCTCAATATGATGAACCGATATGCCTTGGCGGATGGGTTCAAATTTCAAATAAAAAAATCGGAATTACAAGAGCACACCTTGAAGAAGATGCAGGTAAACTTGTGCACGCAGGTGCTGCAGGTTTGCACGGTTCAAGTTATTCATTAGTAGATTTAAATAGAGCCGGCACACCACTATTAGAAATCGTATCAGAACCTGATATGAGAAGTCCTGAAGAAGCTAGAGAATATGTTGAAACTCTAAGAAACATATTGAGATACATCGGTGTTTGCGACGGCAACCTTGAAGAAGGTTCAATGAGGGCAGACGCAAATATTTCAATTCGCCCGATAGAACAAAAAGAATTTGGTACTCGCGCTGAAATCAAGAATGTAAACAGCTTCCGTTCTTTAGTTAGAGCGCTGGAATATGAATTTATTCGTCAAGCCGAAATTTTAGAAGAAGGCGGCGAAGTAATCCAAGAAACAAGACTTTGGGATGATAACGAAGGTATTACTTCATCTATGAGAGGCAAAGAAGACGCACATGATTATCGTTATTTTCCTGAGCCTGATTTAATGCCTCTTGAAATTTCACAAGAATGGATTGATGAAGTTAAAAGCAAAATGCCGGAATTACCTGACGAAAAAATGGAAAGATATCAAAAAGCAGGCTTAAATGAATATGACGCAAGTGTAATAGTAAATCAAATCGAAATGGCAAAATATTTTGATGAACTATTAAAAACAAATGTTGACGCCAAAACAGCTTCAAACTTCTTAATGGGTGAAGTTGCCGCTTATTTAAAAGAAGAAAAAATCTCAATAGAAGATTCTAAACTATCGGTTGAAAATTTTGCAAAATTATTAGGATTATTGAAAAAAGGCACAATTTCAAATAATATTGCCAAAAGCCTTGTTATTGATATTCTAAAAACAGGAAAAGACGCTCAAGAACTTGTTGAGCAAAAAGGACTTTCAGTAATTTCAGACGAAAGCTCAATATTACCGATTGTTCAAAAAGTTATCAATAGCAATCCTGAACAAGTTGCAGCATATAAGGGCGGAAAAGACAAACTATTCGGCTTCTTTGTAGGTCAAATAATGAAAGAAACTAAAGGCAGAGCAAATCCGCAATTATTAAACAAATTATTAAAAGAAGAGTTGGAAAAATAATTTGTTTGTTATATAATGTTTTTTGTCGATACATTGCAACAAGTTAGTTGATGTTAGCACAATTGACAATCGAATATAAATAAGCCGATGTGGCGAAATTGGTAGACGCACCAGACTCAAAATCTGGCGTGGTTCACCCCACGTGCCGGTTCGACTCCGGCCATCGGCAAT
>CALVET010000039.1 GCA_944326675.1 Candidatus Gastranaerophilales bacterium | reverse complement strand
GTTTATTCCAACATTTTTAATTGTTATATCAGAATTTGGAACAATTGCACCTGCGACCATAAAAAACGCAGCAGAAGAAATATCACCTGCTATTTCTATTTCTTTTGGAGTTAATTTTGATTTTTTAACTTCAACAAAAAACCCTTCTTTATCTTGCCCTGTCTTAATCTCAGCACCTAAATATGAAAGCATGATTTCAGAATGATTTCTAGATAGAGTTTTTTCATATATTCTTGTAGGTTCATCAACTCCAAGCCCTGCCAAAATCAAAGCGCTTTTAACCTGAGCAGAAGCTATAGGAGAATGATATGTAATTGCTTTTAATCTTGTGCCTTCGATTTCTAATGGAAGCTTATAATTATTTGATTTTATCTTAGCTCCCATAAGCCCTAAAGGCTCAATTATTCTTTTCATGGGACGTTTTGAAAGACTGTTATCTCCAACTAAAACACAAGAAAAATCACATCTTGAAAATAATCCTGATAACAATCTTGCGCTTGTACCTGAATTATTGCAATTTAGGGTAACTTTTTCTTTTGCACTTAAACCTTTAGTTGAATCTAAAATTAAATCATGTTCAGAAATAAATTCATATTTTACCCCTAATTTTTCTAAAATTTTAAGAGTAGAAATACAATCTTCGCCTTTTGAAAGATTTTTTATTTTGATTTTTGAATTGGTCAAAGCTCCAAAAATCAAAGCCCTATGAGAAATAGATTTATCAGGGGGAATGATTATTTCCCCCTTTAGTCCGTTTATTAATTTTTTTGTTTTTAAAATATTATCCATTAGCAAGCTCTTTAACAAAATTCGGTACGCAAAAAACTGCGCTGTGCAATTGCCTGTTGTATATTTTACAAGTTTTGGAAATTTCTTGCGCTCTTTTTTCGTCGATTTTTGTATAATCTAATGGAATTTCAACGTCATCGCTGCAAAAACCCCAAGACCAATATCCCCCTGGGTATGTAGGCATAGGGCCGGTATATGGAGCCACATTTTTAAATACTTTTCTTAATAGTGCATAAGTTTTTTTCATGTTTTCACTCTGTGCAAAAGGCCCTTCTGTTTGAGGAACAACAATTCCTCCCTTTTTCAAAGCTTTTTTAACGTTGTTATAAAATCCTTCATTAAATAAACCTTCCCCCGGACCAATAGGATCAGTTGAATCAATTAAAACAACGTCATATATATTTTCTTTTCCTTTAATAAAATCAATAGCATCTTCAACTCTGACATCAACTTTTGGGTTATTTAATTCTAAAGCCACAGTTGGGAAAAATTCCTTAGAAGCGTCTATAACCATTTTATCAATTTCAACCATGTCAATATGTTTTACAGAAGGATGTTTTAATAATTCTCTAACGGTTCCTCCATCCCCGCCGCCGATAACTAAAATATTTTCAGGGTTTGAATGAGTCAACATAGGAATGTGAACTATCATTTCATGATAGAAAAATTCATCTCTTTCAGTTACCATCATCAAACCGTCTAAAGTTAATACATTTCCAAAAGCACGAGAATGGAAAACATCTACCTGTTGAAAATCTGATTTATCCGAAAATAAATCTTTATCTTTTTCTATTGCAATACCAAAGCCTTCAGGCGTAATTTCGTGGTATAATTTTTCTGACATTTAAACTTCCTTTATTTAATCTAAACATGTTTTAATATTATACAAAAAAATCGGCTTATTTGTTATAATTAATTTTAATGAAAAGCAAAAATAAAATCATGGATTCATTTGAAGAATTTATTGCCTTACCCTTATCTATTCTGAAAAACAGAATAATACAGATAACAGGCTTTAAATCAGATTTTGTTGAAACAAAGTCAATAGATATTGAATTAACTGACGATGCAGTTCATATTAACTGCATAAATAATGAAAACGCATATAATCTTTTAAGCAGCGTAATTTACAAAAGAAAACTTAACAAACAAAAACAATTACAAGAAAAAAAAGAAAACGAAACTTCAATTGGCGCCGCCTAAAGAGGCTTCTTATTGCCAAGAAGGACAGTATTAAATTAGACAGTGGGCTAATTGGTTATTTGAGCTCAATCAATTAGTATTAATCCATAATACATTAACGATACAAAAGAGGAAGGATTATTAGCTATGGTTCAACAAACTGTAAGAACTAACCAAACAAAAGATGTAAGAGTAATTATTGTAGAGGATTATAAACTCACGAGAGTGGGTTTAAGATATGCTCTTAACGAAATTGAAAATATTAATGTTATAGCAGAAGCGCAAAACGCAGAAACCGGTTTAGAAATAATAAAAAAAGAACAACCCGATGTTGTACTAATGGATTTAGGTTTACCCGGAATAAACGGTCTTGAAGCAACAAGCAAGGTTAAAGAAATTTCTCCAAATACAAAAGTTATTATTTTAACTTCGCACGATAGAGAAGAAGAGGTTGTTGCTTCTTTAGGTTCAGGCGCAAGCGCATATTGCCTTAAAGATATTGACCCCAATACTTTATCAAATGTAATTAAAAATGTGGCAAAAGGAGCGTGTTGGATAGATTCAAATGTTGCACATTTAGCACTAAAACTGTTCCCAAAACCGGAAAACACTGAAATTTTAAACTCAGGACACTCCATGGATGTAAAAGCAAAATTAACAGAAAGAGAAAGCGAAGTCTTAAAACTCTTAGTCCAAGGAAAATCAAACACAGAAATCGCACAAGAATTAATAGTTTCAGTACATACGGCAAAAGCACATGTTTGTTCAATTTTACAAAAATTATGTGTGGATGATAGAGTCCAAGCAGCCGTAAAAGCAATCAAAGAAGGTCTTGTATCGGTATAATAATAAAGGCAGTTTAAAAACTGCCTTTTTGTTTTATTATTTTCTTATGCTAACTGAAAACATTGAAATAATTAAAACAAAAGACGGCTCAATAGGACTGTATGACAAAAGTCTTAATGAAATTTTCCATTCAATATACGGTGCTAAAACGGAAGCTTTTGAAAAATTTATTCAACCTGCCAAGATTATTGATAATAAACCATTAAAAATTCTGGATATTTGTTATGGCATAGGCTACAACACAAAATGCGCATTAGAAAATTTTAAAAATATCTCTTTTATTGATTGTGTTGAAATAAATAAAAATTTAGTCTTAAATTCTTACAAATTCAAATACAGAGATGATATAGATAAAATCATTAAATCAAATATTGAAAAAAGTGATTTAATTCATTTTTATATTGATGATATAAGAAGCGTTGTTAAAAAACTAAATAAAAAATACGATATAATTTTCCACGACGGATTTGCGCCTCATAAGCAAAGCGAACTTTGGAGCGAAGAACTTATTTTTAACATTTCAAAACTGCTTGAAACAGATGGCATTTATTGTACATATAACCATTCTAAACCGGTGTTAAAAGCTTTATTAAACGCAGGTTTATTTTTGGGAAAAACCCTAAAGGACAATAAAACAATCGCAACTTGCGCTTCTTTTAATAAAGAAAATATAATTAACCCCCTAAATAGCTATGAATTAGGGCAATTAAACACAAAAAGCGCAATAACCTATAAAGATACTTTTTTAAATTTTACTCATCAAAAAATCATTGAAAACAGAGAAAAAGAACTGAATAATTCAAATCTCATAACTCTTTCACACTACAAAAAGATTATGCAAAATCAAGATTAATCTTTTGATTATCAATATCAAGTTTTTTAATTACAACATCAATTTCATCTTGTTCGTTTAAATCTTTGTTATTTTTTTTCTTATATTCTTGAAGCTGATATTTACTTAAAAGTCCTTCTACTTTTGGATATACCTCTACAAAAGCCCCAAAAGGCTTAACTCTTGTAACTTTTCCTTTTATTGTTTTATCAATTTCAAGAGCATCCTTTGCTTCAAGCCATGGGTTTTTTTCTAATGATTTTAAACTCAAGGAAACTCTTTGTTTTTCTTTATCTATTCCTATAATTTCAACATCAATTTTATCGTCTAATTTTAGGGCGTCATTCGGATTATCAATCCAGCTCCAAGATATTTGTGATAACGGCAATAAAGCGTCTAATCCGCCTATATCAACAAACGCGCCAAAATCCGTAATCCTTACTACTCTTCCTTTTACAACCATGTTAGGTTCGATTTTTTCTAAAATTTCTTTTTTAACATTTTCAACTGATTCTTGATAAACTTTTTTATTGGATAGAACAAAATTATTTTTATTCATATCAAGCGCCAAAATTTTCAACTCAAGCTCTTGACCTATTTTTGCTTCTTCGATTTTTAATTGAGATGAAGGAATAAAACCCTTAACCCCCATCACATTAACGCACACTCCGCCTTTTACAACAGAAATTATTGAACCTGTAACAATTTCATCATTTTTAAACTTCTCTTCAAGAGCTTCTAAATTATGCGACAGCATAACTTTTCTATGAGAAAGATAAAATACGCCATCCTCATCTTCAAAACTGTTTATAACAAAATCATATTCTTCGTTTAATTTTAAAATATCTTTGATATCTTGTTCTTTAGACATCAAAACTTCATTTATCGGACACTTTGCATTTGTTTTAGCGTTAATATCCACCAAAACATAATTACCCTCATAGCCGACAACTTTTCCTTTAACTATTTCTTTAGGTTTATAAGAATAATTATACTTTTCAATTAATTGTTCAAATTCAGTATCGCTAATCATGCTATAAATCCTTATAAACCGTATTATAAATTATATTATATCTGTTTTTGGGCAAATTTAAGCTTTTTTAATATTAATTTACTACATTTGTACGAATATAAAACGATGTTTGAGCTTAATATTTTTTTTAATATAATTTTTATATGAATTACGCTAAAAGCACATACAACACGCTATTTTTAGCAAATTTACTTTTAGATAACAAATTGAGCAAAAAAGAAATATTAGAAAAGTTCAATTTGCTTGATAATAAAATTTCGCTTGCAACGCTGAATAACTATCTTAAAAAATTAAAAGATAACAAAATTAACATCAAAAAAGAAGGCTTAAATTTCTATATTGACTGTTCAAATTATCACTTTGAAATGACAAAAGAAAACATTAAGGCCCTAAATGACATCAAAAAATTAATATTAAGCAAAAAAAATTATAAAATAATCAGAATGGTTATGAGATTTTTTTATAAAATTTCCAAAATGATAACCGATGAAGAATTAAAATATGAGCTTATGGATTTCGGATATTACTCCGAGCTAAACTGGGATTTAATATATAAACTTGAAAGCCACTGTAAAAATAAGGATATTATTTTAATTGACTATATTCTGCCCTATGGCGCAAACAAACCGATTGAATATCATGTCGATAAAATAAGCCATTCTAAAACATCTCAAAGATTATATCTTGAAGGAATAATCGCAGGAACAAAAAATTTTTCAAAACTTCCGATAGATAGAATTTACACAATTAAAAAAATAATCAGAAAAAAAACTGCCTTTGAAGTTGAGGTTGATATATTGACCTATAAAGTATTAAAAAACGCTTGGGAAAAAGCCCAAAAAGATTTAAAAGAAAAAATTACAGATAGCGACGAAAATTATTACACAATCGAAACCCCTCTAACAGACGAATTTTACCTTACTCAAAGGTTGTTTGAATTTTGTCCTGATTTAGTTTATATATCAGAAGGAAAAATTAAAGATACTATTATTGAAAGGCTGGAAATCTTAAAAAAAACTTATGACAACGAAAACAAAAGATAAAAATTCAATTAAAATTCTTTATGAATTATTAAAAAAGTATTCAACCAAAAATGAAATACTTGAAAAATATAATATTAAATCGGGAGCTTTTTTTAAACATTTAACGGAAATTAAAAAAGCGGGCTTTGAAATTTTAAAAGACAATTCAAGCTACAAAATTAAGACATTTAGCGGCTTATTTGACTTCACAAATGCAGAGACTTCGCTGATTGCCCACTTTTTTGTTATTTCACATTTTATGTTAAGCAAAAAAAGAGCGAAAAAACTAAAAACAACGCTTGAAAAAATTCTTATATTATCCTCAAAAAAAGACAATGAAGAAATAATAAAAAAAATTGAACTATACAAAAAAGCTGAAAATCAAACAGATTACAGCAACAAAATAAGCGCTTTTGAAGAATTTATAAATAAAAATAAAATAACAAAAATAATAACTCTTTCTAATGAAAATTTTATTTTAAAACCAACCGATATAAAAAGAGACGAAAATAATATTTATTTTCATTTTTACGATGAAGAAAAAAACGAAAATAAAACTATACCCATTGACGAAATAGAAAAAATTATCCCCATTGACGAAAGTGAAAATGATATTGAATATAAAAAAGAAATTATGTTTGAGCTATATGGCAGATTAGCAAAAACATACACCCTAAAAGAAGATGAAAGGCTTGTTGAAAAATCTGCAAATAAAATTGTAATAGCAAATTCAAGCTCAGATAAAAATGTTTTATTTAAAAGATTATTGCGCTATGATATATTGTGTAAAGTGATACTTCCTAAAACCGATGCAAAAGATTTTCAAAATCTTATCAACAATTCACTGCAAAAATTAAAAAACGGAATTTAAAAATGAAACGACAAACAAAATATTTTCTGATAGGTTCAATTTTCCTTGTGGGAGCAATGTTTTGTATAACCTTTTTACCCGCCGTTATTAAATTTAAAACCACATTTCAAATTAAAGAATACATATATGTTCAAATTGAATTTTTCTTATTATTGATATCAAGTATATTTTATCTTTTTTCGCCAAAATTTTATATTCAACAAATCAAAGTAATAATTCTTGCAGTAATTTATTACATCTTTTTTGTTAAATTCTATCCTTTTATTTTTTAAATATCCGATGTATTATCAATCACTTCGGATGTATCAGGTTTAAGTGTTTGTCCGATTGATTTTTCAAGATTAGCTCTTGCTGAATTATATTCATAAATTGTTTGATAGTAATTCATTTTTGCTGTAGCAAGTGCAACTTGAGCGTCTTTCAATTCAATTACATCGCCATAGCCGACTTTATATCTTCCTGAAGTCAATTCATAATTTTCAATCGCTTTATCCATGGCAGTCTTTGCAACCGGAATTCTTGCTTTTGCGTCTTTCAATCTTGTATATACAGATTGAATTTCATAATAAATATCATTTATTTGAGCTTTTGTATCATATTGAACTTGTTGGTAGGTTGCTTTTGCTTCTTTAATTTGATTTCTGATTAATACAGGGTTAACCGTAGGAAAAGTTAGAAATCCGCCATAATTATACCAATCTCTATCTGTCCAGCTGTCTACACCACCTTTTGCAAAATTAGCCTGAAACTCAAGACTGGGTAAAAATGTCTTCCAAGCCAATTTAACACCTTGATTAGCAGCATCAACATTGAGCATTGCGCCTTTTAAATCAGGACGTGATTCATTTGCTATTTCAACGGCCTCTCTCATAGTTATAGATACAGGCTCATATTTTAGTGATGTATCTATCATATATGGATCGGTGAAAGGTAAGCCCATGGCATTATTTAATTGAGAATATGCAATATCTACATTATTTTCAGCTGAAATCAATTGCGCTCTGGCATCTTCCATGTTGGTTTGTGCAAATAAAACATCAACTTTTGTTTTTGTTCCGACTTCCCAAAATGCCATTGCCTGATGATATGTTTTTGTATAATTATCTAATGTTTCTTGAGCTACCCTTTTTTTATCAAAAGCATATAGAAGATTATAGTATGCGTCTTTTACGGCACACACAACTTCATTTACTGTTGTATCTATATCTGTTTTTGATTTTTCATAAGAAATTTTATCTATAGTATATTGATTTTGCGTGTAACCAAAATCCCAAACAAGCTGTTTTATACCAATTTGACCAAGAGTATATTTATTAAATGAACTTGCTTTCATGTTTCTAATCATACTAAGGTCAGGCATATTATGGTTAATTGATGTTGACCAATCAAGTCTTGGCGTATAACCTGATAATGTTTCCCATTTTTTATATTTTGCAATTTCAGATTTTGCATAGGCAGATTTAATTTTTGGACTGTTTATTAAAGCAAGCTCAAGACAATCTGCCATATTAAGCTCAATCGACTTGGAAATGCCGCCTTCAAGCTTAACCACCTTATCGCTCTTTTCTCCTACATTCATATATATATCAGTAGGAATTGAATACTCTTGTTTTACTTTATCAGTCACTTGATATTGCTTTTTCAATTTTGTGGGTTTAACCTTAACTTTTTTAGGTTTCTTTTCCTTTTTCTCTTTTTTAAAGATTTTTTTACCCACATCCAAATCTTTGTTGTTATCTTCATCGCAATACGCGCCTAATGTCGTCAACAAAAGACAAAGAATAATAAATGAAATTTTAAATTTATTCTTCATTCTTTTTTTCTGCCCCTTTATCTTTATTATGACATTTATTTTTCGTATCTTCTCTTAATTTTTGTATTACTACATAAAATGCCGGTACCATTATCGTACCAATGATTGCAGCCGCTGTCATCCCGCCGAATACGGTTACCCCAAGTGACTGTCTGGAATGTGACCCCGGACCTACCGCAAATACAAGCGGCAATATACCAAATATAAACGCTAAAACAGTCATCATTACTGCTCTGAATCTTGTTCTTGCAGCTTTTTCAGCAGCCTCAATTATAGATAAGCCGTTTTCATCGTGTTCTGTTTTAGCAAATTCAATAATCAAAATCGCTTGTTTTGCAGCCAAACCGATTAACATAATAAGTCCGATTTGAGCATATAAATCTAGCGATAAACCCCATAAATATTGGAATAAAATAGCACCCAGCATCGCAATAGGAGCGATTAACATAACACCTATAGGAAGCATCCAGCTTTCATACAATGCAACCAAGAATAAGTAAACAAATGTTAACGCCATTAATAATACTATTCCTGTTTGACCTGCTGATTCGATTTCTTGCAATGACGTACCTGACCAAGCAAAACTCATATCTTCGGGTAAATTTTCTTTTGATAATTTTTCCATTTCTTTAATTGCATTACCTGAAGATTGACCCTTGGCAGGAGAGCCTTGAATTTGAACAGATTTGTACATGTTAAATCTTGTTATATCATAAGGACCTGTAGTCGGTTCAATTTTAATAATTGATGATAAAGGCGCAGAAGCACCTGAGGCAGTTTTAACATAGACTTTATCTATTGAATTAATAGTTGAGCGATATTCTTCGCTTGCTTGCATCATAACCCTAAATACACGTCCGTATAGGTTAAAGTCGTTGACATAATATGTACCGAATTGACTTGATAAAGCAGTATAAACATCGTTTATATCTATACCTTGAGCTAATATTTTTTGATAATCAATATTAACCATCAATTGAGGCGTTTGAGAGTTATATTGAGTAAATACGCTTGTCAACTTAGGATCTTGATTTGCCTTTAAGATTAATTTTTTAGCTTCATTGTGGAGCTCTTGAGGAGTTCTTTCACCTTTATCCAACAATTGATATTCAAAACCGCCAAACATAGATAAACCTGTAATTGCGGGAGGTACAAAAGAAAACATCGTTGCATTAGGATATTTTGCACCAAGAGCATTGGCAGCTGCTATGATATCATCAATTGACTTATGAGATTGTTTTTGTCTTTCTTCTTTTGACATAAACAGGGATTGGAAAAATTTAGGTTTCAGTCTTGTTTTCCAATTATCAAGATGGGCAATCAAGATTGCCGTATTTTGACCTTGAAAACCAATCATTGAAAGAACAGAATGAACCCCCGGAACTTTTAAAAGGTCATCTGTGTATGAGCCGACCATTTCGCTTGTTTTAGCTAAAGATGTACCGTCTTTTAATTGAACGTTTGTAAAAACTGCACCCGAATCTTCGGTAGGTAAAAATCCTGAAGGAATAAGTTTAAACATACCAACTAAAGCAACAACAAGAATAATATATGTAATTATTGTTCTTTTTGGTGTCTCGATGAAATATTTTGAACCTTCAAGAAAACTGTCTTTAGTTCTTTCAAATGCTCTATCGAATTTCTTTAAAGAAACGTCCCAAGCATAAGCCAAAAACTCGCCCCAAGCTTTTATTAATTCAATACCTTTTAAATTATTTTTATCTTGCCAATAATCTTTATACAATTGTCTGTATTTATCGTAATAACTTCTTTGAGGCATATCTTCCTTGCTTCTTAAGAAAATTGCACACAAAGCAGGAGCCAAAGTTAGCGCCATAACTGTTGAAATACCAACTGAAACCGCAATTGTAACGGCAAATTGTTGATACATTTTTCCTGTAATACCTGGAATAAATGCTACGGGCACAAATACCGCCATTAATACCAATGACGTAGCTATTACAGCACCTGAAACTTCTTCCATGGATATTATGGCTGCTTCTTTAGGTTTTAGACCTCTTTCAATGTGTCTTTGAACATTTTCAACAACAACAATAGCGTCATCTACAACCGTACCAACCGCAAGAACCAAACCAAATAATGTCAGAGTATTAATTGAAAAACCTAAAACCGCAAAGGCTGCAAAAGTACCGATTAAAGATACCGGAATTGCGCAGAAAGGAACAATACTTGCTCTCCAATCGCCCAAGAACAAATAAACAGTTGCTACAACAATTAAAACAGCAAGAATAATGGCGTCAATTACTTCTGCCAGAGAATCTTTAACAGAATCTGTCGCGTTATGGAACACGGAATATTCAATTCCTTCAGGGAAAGATTTGGATAATTCCTCCATTCTTTCGTTACATTTATTAGCTACATCAATTGAATTTGCATAAGACAATTGATTTACAGACATAACGGCAACGGATTTATTATCAACCATACCATTTGTTACGTAGTTTTCACCTGCAAGCTCAACACGGGCAACATCTGATAATTTAATTGCTTGTCCGTATTTATCAGACCTTACGATAATATTTTCAAACTCTTCTTTTGTTTTTAAACGCCCCGGAGTCCTTAAGGTTAAAGCCATATCGGGTTTATTAACCAAAGGCTCATTACCCAGAGAACCTGCCGAAACTTGAGCATTTTGTGCCGTAATTGCAGCAGATACTTCAGACGGCGAAACATTAAGAGCTGCCATTTTTTGGCTGTCTAACCACACCCTCATTGAATAATCTTTGCCGCCAAAAACCTGAACTTCGGCAACACCATATATACGAGCCAATTCATCTTTCAAATATATTGATGCGTAATTTGACAAAGTAACCAAATCAACGGAATTATCAGGCGAATATATACCATAATACAATAAGCCGCCGCCGCCTGTATTTTGTTTAACCGTTAAACCATATCTTGATACATCAGACGGCAATCTTGAAGTTACCAAAGATACTTTATTTTGAACGTTAACTACGTTCATATCAGGATCTGACCCTACTTCAAAATATATTGTCAAACGATACTGACCGTCTTTTGAATCAGAAGTCATATATAACATTCTTTCAACGCCGTTTACAGCTGATTCAATTGGAGCCGCAACGGTTGATTCAATTACATCTGAACTCGCACCCATATAAGTTGCACTAACCATAACCTGAGGAGGAGTAATTGTCGGATATTCTTCCAAAGGCAAGCTCTTCATCGCAATAAAACCTATAAGCATTATTACAATAGATACTACAAATGCAAATCTTGGGCGTTCTATAAAAAATTTAGATGAAAACATATATCCTTTTATTACTTTCTATTTTTTATTATTTACGTCAGATGTATTTTGTTCTTTTTGTACAACTTTAACAGGCATTTTAGGCATTAATTTTGTTATATTTGTTGCAATATATTTATCATTTAATACAAGTCCGTCTTTGATTATCCAATAGTTTTCATATTGACCGTCATCTTTGAAATACTTTTGTGAAACGGTTTTGTCGTTTGACACAGTATAAACATATCTTCCTCTTGAATCTTGTAATACAATATCTTGAGGCACAACAAGCACTCTGTTTTTTTGATTTGAATAAACTTTTACTTTAACAAAATCGCCCGGAATTAAGATATTATCGCTATTATTAAAAGTTGCTCTAAAATCGATTGTTCCCGTTGTTGTTGATATTTGATTATCCCAAAAATCTTGCACCCCTTTAATTGGATATGTTTCACCATTTGGCAAAATTACATCAACTTTTATCGGGGCAGACCCTTTTTTAGGAATAAAATCTTTTTGCCTTAATTCTTCAAATAATTTTGAATCAATACTGTATTTTACATATATCGGGTTTGTTTTTGTAATTGTTGCCAATGTTCCTGATGAAATAGTTACATAATTGCCCTCTTGAATTTGCAAAGAGCCGATTTTTCCATCCACCGGAGCTTTAATTGAAGTGTATCCGTAATTTCTTTGAGCTTCCGCCAGCTGTGCGCTTGCAGATTTAACAGAAGCTGCTGCAGCCATTTTATCAGCATACAAGCCATCATAAGTAGATTTTGAAATAAAATCTTTTTTAACAAGCTCGCTTCCCCTGTCATAATCTCTTTGTGCTTTATATAAAGTAGCTTTTGCATTTTGCAAGTCTGCTTTTGCTTTATTTAGGGCATTTAAATATTGCGTCGGCTCAATCGTAAAAAGAACTTGTCCTTTTTTTACAAAATCACCTTCTTTAAAATGCTTCTTTTGAAGATATCCGTCAATACGAGCAACCAAATCCACTTTGTTCATTGATTGAACACGCCCCGGAATTTCAATTGATTTATAGATATCTATTTCTTTAACCTCGCCCAATTCAACCGTTGGAGTTGAAGTCATAGCCAAAGATTTAGCTCTTGAATATTCACTGTATTTAGTGATGGAAAATCTAATCAGGATTAAAGCCAAAATAACCGCTGATACAATAATCAGTATTTTTTTCATAATAAATTATATATCTCCCCTTGTTGACCATATTCTAGCATAAATCAATTTATATATAGAATAAAAATCATCTGAATGATGTAGCGAAGTTATTATGTCACAAGAATAATATTATTTTTTTAACTCGGTATATTAAGGTATATATAAATCTATACTATCGGGCAATTTAAAAATTTCAAAAATTGCGATAATAAAATAGACCCCTTAATGATGGAGGTAAGAATATGCTAAAATTTATGAAATTTTTATTACATAAAACCGAGAAATATAATAAAAAAGCTACAAATCCCTTTATAAGTAATGATTTTGAATATAACCCTTTTAAATCTATATATGAACAGACCTATATCTGGGTCGAAAAAGAAAGCGTAAGCCAGTGCGATAATCATTGAGGCGTTGAGCCTCAATGATAGAGCAATTGATAGCCGCCGTAGGATAATTGAGGCTGTGAGGCGACTTTAGCCGAACAAAGCCGAAATACCCACAGGCGGAAGAAAGCGCAAAGCCAGAGTGAAGACCTTTTGAAGTTTGAATTGTGGCGCGGCGCGCCCAATGAAAACAAAAAAGGCTGAGGTGTGTGAAGCACGCAGGCAGGAGCGTTGAGCTCGTGCCAAGTGCGGATACCGTACCAAGGCGACGTGGGACGCAGTCCCTCAGGAGCATAAATAAGCGTTGAGCCTCAATGATAGAGCAATTGATGACCGCCGTAGGATAATTGAGCAAACGAACGACAGCGCAAGCGATAGTGAGTTTTGCGAAATACCCACAGGCGGAAAGCGATAGCCGTGTGTGAAAACAAAGACAAGCGATGAGCTTGGCTTTGTTGAAACCGTACGATGCCGCCGTAGGATAATTGAGGCTGTGAGGCGACTTTAGCCGAACAAAGCCGAAATACCCACAGGCGGAAGAAAGCAATAGCATAATCTTCTGTTTTCTTTGAGGGTTTCGGAATCTCCTTGGAATGTAAGAATTATTTTTGTCATTTTGAACTTGTTTTAGAATCTCCTTGGAGTATTGCAATATAGACCCTGAAACAAGTTCAGGGTGACAGGAGTGGTATTTGTCATTTTGAACTTGTTTTAAAATCTCCTTGGAATATTGCAATATAGGCCCTGAAACAAGTTCAGGGTGACAGGGAGAAAATCATTACAAAATGTCATTTTGAACTTGTTTTAGAATCTCCTTGGAGTATTGCAATATAGACCCTGAAACAAGTTCAGGGTGAC
>CALVET010000038.1 GCA_944326675.1 Candidatus Gastranaerophilales bacterium | reverse complement strand
TATTTCTAACACAAACTTCAGAGCTATGATTTTTCAAAATAAAATCATAGCTTTTATCAACTATTTTATCGTATTCTCCTTGGTTATTTAGATAAAATTTTATTTTAACAGCTAAATCGCCAATATCATTGTATATTGGAATTATATTTTCAAACAAATCAAGCTCTAATCGCTCATCAGATATTATGAGCCTTTTACAGGCTAAAACCTGAAAAGTCCTATAATTTAGAGAACTCAATCCTTGAGCGTTAATATTATAAACTATTTTTGTATTATTTATGGCTTTAGCCATATCAATTTCATTATCAATAAACCCGCAGTAAGATTTTTTAATAATTTCTTCTTCTTCATTATTTAGGCATCTTGAAAGGGCGTCAAGATAATGCTTTTCAATAGCATGCCAGCTGAAGTTCAGATTTTTTAGATGTTTATTTAGTTCTAAAAATGTTTTAAGTCTTAAATCGGTATCCAATCTTCCCATAAATGATACATCATAGTGTGCTTCAATTGGCGGTTTTAGTTCTTTATATATTTTGCAATCAACAAAATGCGGCATATAGAAAAAACCTTCTTTTTTGGATAAATTTCTGTCCCAGTAAAAAATGTAGTTATCTTTGTTTTTTAAAAAACTTCTATATTCTATATATCCGACCCCCGCTGTTTTTGAGTTTATCTCATCTGAAAAATATGCAATTAGAGGAATTTTAAGGCTGTAGTCGACTTTTAATTTAACGGGCGAAAAATCATATCCGACTATATAATCATAAGTTTTATTTAAAAAATCCTCAAAATTATCTTGTTTTAATTCATCAAAAATGCAAACCTCGTATCCGTTTGCTTGAAAACCATTTATAATGCTTGATGTTGTTAGCCTGCCTCCAATGCTATGGGGTAATATTGCAAGAATTCTTTTCATTATACAACTTTTGTCTCTTCTAAAATTTTGAATATTTTTGTTTTTTTATTTGTTAAATTATCAATGTATTTTTTCATAAATGAAAAACATCTTTCTAATACTAAATCGTTAACCAAATCATCATATTTTGTTTTTTGGTTTATGTCGGTTTTAGCTAATTCAGATAAGAATTCGCAAATTTTATGATTTATTTTAATTCTTTGTCCTGAAGTATTTTTTGTACATTCTTTACATAAAAAATCTCCCTCGGAAAAAGAAAAATAACTGTCATCATCAATTTTTTTCTGGCAAACCGAACAATAGTTAAAATCCAAGCCCCAGCCCAAAATCGCCATGATTTTAATTTGGAATTTTAAACAATTAAATAAAATATTTTTTTTAGAATCGGAATTTGCAATGTTTTCGTAAGTAGAAAAAATTAAATTATAAATTTCTTCATAATTTTCATCTTTGTTAAATTGTTTAGAGCAAAAATTATTCACAACTTCGGCAATATACATTGAATATGATAGTTTATCCAAATCATATCTTATTTTTGAAAATGTATTTAAACTTTGTGCTTCTGCTATGGTATCAAGGTTTTTTCCTTCAAAAAGCATTAATTTATTTGCAATAAACATTTGAATTCTTGCGCCCAGTTTTGATTTAGGGCGCTTAGAACCCTTTGCTACCGCACTTATTAACCCTTTTGTTTTTGAAAACATAACAACAATGCTGTCATTATCGTTTAAGGGATAATTTTTTAAATTAATTGCCTGTGTTGTATAATTTTTTTTCAATTTTCACCTTAATAAACGGCGTTTAAAAAATCTTCTATAACGCTTACTTGTGTGTTGATTTTGATGTTTTCGTTTATTTCCGTAAACAAGTTTTTATATGTTTCTCGAACATTTATATCTTTATCTATTATGTAAATTTCCTCAACTTGATTGCTTACTTTTAGTGCGCTTCTTAGGAGATTTATTGTTATTTTGTCATCTAAGGAAGGGTGAATTATAAGCCATACTTGCGAGTTAGCAAATGCAATATTTGCCATATTGTAATAGTTTAAGTTAATCTCCACATCTTTTTCATTTTGAGCATAGAAATTTGGAAACATTGGGCTTTTACATTTTGGGCATTGAAGAACAAGCGCTTTAGTTTCTTTTTGATTATCTAAAAATTCTTGATGACATTGTGAACATTCAAATAAATCAGATAATCCGAAAATGGGCATAAGATTAATTTTTTTATCGTTTCTTGGATTAAAAATGCTATATGAAATACCATTTAAATCAAGAAGATTGATTAAATTTGCACTTTGAGAATTTGTAATTAAATTAACAAAGTTTTTTGTATTGTTTAATTGCTCTAAAATGCCTTTTAATTCTGTAACATTTGTGTCTGCTTGAGTGTTGATTTCACCAAGCAAACCAAATATTTCATTTATAGATGTGTTGTTATTGTTTTTTATTAGCTCGCGATATTTTTGAATGTTTTTGTTTTTGTCTCTTGAGCTATTTTGATTGTAAAAAATTGCAATTGATTTTGGTTTAATTTCTTGCATTGGTTTTTCTTGAACTTGATTTTCAACTTCTGGTTGAGTTTGAGTTGTTGAAGCTATTTGCTGCTCGGTTTTATTTTCTTCGGATTCAATAAAGGTATTATTTATAGTGCTTTGGGTGTTTTGTTGAGTATCTTCTTGTGTTATAGTGTTTTCTTCTTTCGGATATTCAATAACCGAAGGATTGGTAAATTCTTTAAACGGCTGAGCACTAAAAGGGCTTTGTTTAAAGGTTTTTACTTGTGGTGTTGTTTTTGGTGCAGGGCTAAAAGCATTAAAAGCGTTTTGTTTTGGCGCTTGTTTATTTTCTTGAGCTTGTTCATTATTTGTAGTGCTATATGAAAGCGAAGTTAAGCTTGAAACCCTATTTTTATTTAAAGCTTCATAAGGCGATGTTGAAGTATCTGTTTTGATACCTTGAGATGATAAAATATCTTCAATTGTCGGATTTAAAATATCCTTGATATCATTTGGAATAGAGGGGTTATTGGAAACTTCAACAAAAATTTCTTTTAATAAGTCAGTATATTCAAATTTGAATCCGCTATGGTATTTTTCGTGCAGTTTATATGCTCCATCTTTTAAGAGCTTTAAATCCATTTTTCTTAATGCGACTTCAAGTCTTTTGATTGTCATTATTTCTGTTTCCGGAAATGGCGCCATGGTTTTTATTCTCCTTGTAAATTATAATATCGTTTCTTCTTGCGAACTGTTTCTGTAGATTCCTCTCAACATTTGCTCCATCTCAACTTTTTCAAGGCTGTATTCATAGGCTGTTTCTTTTGTGATAAGGCCTTTTTTATACAGTGCATATAATGATGAATTCATTGTTGAAAGGTTTGGTTGCGTGCTTCTTTGCATCAAAAGCGAAATTTCATTTAGCTTTTCATTTTTTACATAATCAGAAACAGTTGATGTAAAAGTTAAAATTTCGACAGCCGGAGCCAATAAACCGTTGTTTATGGTTGGAACAAGCTGTTGATGTATAATTCCTCTAATGCAATTAGCTAATCTTTTTGAAAAATCTTTTTGTCCTGTTTCTTCAATTAAACCTTTTAATCTGTCAATTGATTGGACGGTGCCGTTCGTGTGGATTGTTGAAAAAACAAGATGACCTGTTTCTGATGCTTCAATAGCACTCAATAAAGTTTCTCTGTCCCTGATTTCTCCAACTAAAATAACATCGGGGTCTTGTCTTAGAGCATATTTTATACCTGTTTTAAAATCTTTTACATCTATATCAAGGCTTCTTTGTGTTATTATTGCCTTTTTTTCTTCGTACACAAATTCAACAGGGTCTTCAATTGTTACAATGTGTTTTTTGTAATTTTTGTTAATTATATCAATCATACTTGCTAACGTTGTTGATTTTCCTGAGCCTGTAGCACCTGTTACAAGTATAATTCCGTTATTTATATGTGTAAAAGTTTCAAGATAGCTTGGAAGACACAATTCTTTTAGTGTTTTAACTTTGAATGGAATTGTTCTGAATGTGAACTTGCCATGGTAAATATCTTTGCAATAGTTAACCCTGTATCTTGCTATGTTAGGAAGTTCATATATGTAATCAAAATCTTGTGCGTTTTCTATATTTTTTCTGTATTCTTTCGGCAGAGTTTTGTCCAAAATCTTTAGAATATCATCATATTCAATTACAGATGTTGCGATTTTATATATTTCGCCATTTATTCTTAAAGACGGAGCTTTTCCGCAGTGAATGTGTATATCTGAGGCTTGCGCCTTTTTTGCTTTAGCTAAAAAATCGTCAATATCAAATGTCACTGTTGTAAACTCCTTATGATAATTATACTATAATTTATTTTTGTTTTATGCAATTTAGTTAATAATTTTAAATAATATATTTGTTTGTTAGAAATGGTGAATTGTGATAAAATTAAATTATGTCTATTTTAAAAGTTATTGAATACGGAAATCCGATTTTAAGACAAAAATCGAAGGAAGTTATAAAGGTTTCAAAAAAAATTAAAAATTTGGTCATGGATATGCTTGATACCATGTATCATTATAACGGCGTTGGACTTGCTGCTCCTCAAGTCGGAGAAAATTTAAGAATATTTGTAATAGATGTGTCTGATCCGTCAGGCCCGATTAATCCTTTGGTGTTTATAAATCCTAAGATAATTAAAAAATCAGGTGCAATTAACAGTTACGAGGGATGTTTAAGTTTCCCAAAAGCATATACAAACGTGCGACGTTATAAAAATGTCATGATAAAAGCACTTGATATAAACGGCCGCTCTTTTATTAAAGAAGCAAAAGACGGCGAATTGCTTGTGCGTGCTATTCAGCATGAATTTGATCATTTGGAAGGCAAATTATTTATAGACCATTGCAGAAACAGATTTGAGGCAAATCAGGTTTTAGCAAAATATAATCTTCCTCCGATTGAAGAAGATGAGCTTGTTAGTGAAGATTTTCTTGAAGAAGAAATTATTGAATATGAAAAAGCACATCCTGAAGAAGTAGAAAAAAGAAATAAAGAAATAGAAGAATTAGAAACGAGAGATTAATTTGAGGATAGTTTTTGCCGCAACGCCTGATATTGCGCTAAAAAGTTTTAAATATTTTATTGATAAACCCGAATATGATGTTTTGGCTTTAATTACTCAAAAGGCAAAAAGCCAAAACAGAGGCAAAAAAATAGTTGAAAGAAATATCACAAAAATGGCTAAGGAAAATAATATAGCCGTTTTTGAGCCTGATAAAATATCAAAAGATATTGAAGTCATTGAAAAATTAAAAGCTCTAAAACCTGATTTTATTATTACTTTTGCTTTTGGGCAAATTTTATCTCAAGAGGTAATAGATATTCCGAAATTCGGAATTATAAATTTACATGCAAGTTTATTGCCAAAATATAGAGGCGCAAACCCCATTAGCCAAGCTATAATGGATGGTTGTTCGTATAGCGGTGTAACTACTATGAAAACAGCTCTTGAATTGGATGCGGGCGATATTTGTTTACAAGAAAAAATTGAAATTACGCCTGATATGAATGTTATTGAGTTAATGGAAAAAATTTCGGATATCTCTCCAAAATTATTGGATGAAACTCTAAAAGGGCTTTATAATTCAACTTTAATTCCTACTAAACAAAATAATGACGAGGCTACGTTTACTAAAAAAATCAAAAAAGAGCAAAAACAAATTGACTGGTCAATGAGTGCTTTGGATTTACATAACAAAATAAGAGCAATGTATAAAATAAATACAAATCATACTACATATAATTCAAAATTAATTCAAGTATTAAAAACAAAGCCTGTTGAAGTTAACGATGGTGAAACAGGGGAAGTTACCAATGTTGCAAAAGACGGAATAGTTGTGAAATGTTTAAAAGATTCTATTAAAATAATAACGGTTAAACCCGAAGGTAAGGGTGAGATGAGTGCTTATGACTGGGCTAACGGAGCAAGAATAAAAAAAGGAGTATTTTTTAAATAATGGTTTATTCTAGAGGAATAAGAGGAGCTATTACTTTATCATCAAACACAAAAGAAGAAATAAAATCGGCAACGGTTGAACTTTTAAATAAAATGATTATAGAAAATGATATAAGTACAGAAGACATTGCTTTTGCAATTTTTACCCTAACGGATGATTTGAATGCTGATTTTCCTGCTAAATATGCTCGTTTGGAGTGCGGTTTTAGTGAAGTTCCGATGATGTGCTATCATGAATTAGATGTTGCAATGAGCTTAAGAATGTGTTTAAGAATATTATTAAATGTTAATACCGATAAAAAACAAAATGAAATCAGGCATGTTTATTTAAAAGGTGCAAGTGTTTTAAGGCAAGATTTAAAATAAAAAGGTAGAAAAATGGCAAATATAGTAAAAAAAGAAGAAATAATATATCCTTATTTAGAAAAACCTTTAAGTGTTTATACTTTTGATAACGGACATAAAGCGGTTTTGGCTTATAAAAAAAGTCCTCTAGTAAATATAAGCAGCTGGGTTAAAACGGGCTCAATCAATGAAAACTCTGAAAATAACGGTGTATCACATTTTGTTGAACATCTTTTATTTAAGGGTACAACAAAATATCCTGCAGGGGTTTTTGACAGAACCATGGAGGAAAATGGCGGAATAATCAATGCTGCAACTTGGAAGGATTATACTTTTTATTATATAAATATACCTAAAAATCATTATAAAATTGCTCTTGAAATGCATGCAGATATGATTGTTGATGCATTATTTCCTGAAGAAGAAATAGGTCCTAAGTTCAATCCTTCAGGCGAAGCGCCTAAAGAAAAAAGGGAAAGATATGTTGTTATTGAAGAAATCAGAATGGGTGAAGATAACAACTGGAGAAAAGTGTATAAAAATTTAAATTCTATAATGTATGAACAACATCCCTATAAAAGAGAAGTAATAGGCACAAAAGAAATAATTGCAAATATTTCTCAAAAAGAAATTTATAGATACTATAAGACGTTTTATGTTCCGTCAAATATAACAACAATAGCTGTTGGCGAATTTGATGAAAATGAAATGATTAAATTAATTCAAGAAAATTTCAAATTTAAAGATAATTCTGAAATTGAAAAATGTAAAACTGATAATCAAACTCCGGAATATAAGATTAAAAATCCAAAAACTACAATGGATTATGCAGATGTAAATACGGGGTATTTGATGATGGGGGCGCTTTGTGCCAGCGCAAAAAATTTAAAAGAAACAATTGCTCTTGATTTATTATCAACCATACTGGGTGATGGCAAGAGTTCAAGATTATATTTAAATTTAATAGAAAATGTTAACAACCCTTATTATTATCAGGTTGAAAGCTGTCATTATCAATTTAAAGACGGCGATAATTTCTTTATTGAAGCAAATTTTGATGCGGATAAAAAAGATATTGTTGTTAAAGAACTAAAAGAACATTTGGATAATTTATCTCATATAACAGAGCAAGAATTGAAAAAAGCCAAAAAAAGAGCAAAAGTTAACTTTGCACAAGAATCAGAGCTTGTTGGAGATATTGCTGATGCTATAGGATATTGGACAACCGTTTGTGATGATATTTCTTTGGCTCATAAGTATTTGTCAACACTGGATGAAATTGATTGCGAATATTTAGAGCAAATTGCAAAAAAATATTTAAGTTCAAATCTTGTTTCAACGAGCTTATTGCTACCTAAAGGAGAAAAATAATGGAAGAATATAAAAGAAATAATATAAATATATTATTGGAAAAAACTCCATCGACACCAAGATATGCGCTTAATTTGTTTTTTAAATTAAGCAAAAAAGAAAAATACTATGGTGTAAATTCCCTTTTGGCAAGATTGTTATTACAAGGTACTAAAAAATATAGTGCGGCTCAATTAGCCTTAGAATTTGAAAATGAATGTATTGATATTTCAACAAAGGCAAAACAAGATTATATTAAACTATCTTTAGTATTTTTGAATGAAGATTTTAAAAAGGCTCTGGAGCTTACAAAAGAGCTTATTTTAAATTCTACTTTTGATGATTTTGAAAAGGAAGTATACAAAATTAAAGGTGAAATTATTTCTGATTTAGATAATCCTAAGTTGAAATTGACAGATGCGTTTATAAAAAATTTGTATAAAAATCATCCTTATTCTTCATGTCATACAAAAATTTTAGATGATATTGATAAAATCACAAAAAAAGATATTATTGATGCACATGATGAAATACTAAAAAGTCAAAAAGCCGTAGTTTTGGTTGGTGATTTTGATAATAAAGATGAAATACTTGATTGTATACAAAATGAATTTCAATTTATGCAAAATGGCTCAAGTGAAAATCAAATAGAAGATATTTTTAGAGCCGATTTAGAAAAAGATGAATTGGTATGGCTGACAAAAGATGACGCGTCTCAAGCTCAGATTATTCAAGGTTGGATTGTTGATTCATTTAATTCATCAATGTGTGCAAAAATTGCCGTAATGAATAATATTTTGGGTTCATCCGGTCTTTCGTCAAGACTATTTGTTAATTTAAGAGATAAACAAGGGCTCGCATATACAGTAAGAAGTCAGTATGAAACGATGCTGCATAGTGCAGTATTTAGCATGTATATTGGAACTGCGCCAAAGAATATTAAAAAATCTCTTGAGGGTTTTGAGCTTGAACTAAAGAAAATGGCAAATGAAGAAATTTCAAAAAAAGAACTAAAAGGAGCTAAAGAAAATATATCAGGCAGATTAAAATATTTTACCCAAAATAACTCTCAAATTGCTTCAATGGAAGGATATAATTATATAATGGGATTAGGGTTAGAATATAATAAATTATTTTTAGATGATGTATCCAATGTAACAAGTGAAGATGTAAATAAAGTTGCAAAAATGCTTTTAGAAATGCCTAAACTTATTACAATTATAGCACCTGATGAGTATAAAATTTCTCTAGACGAGTAAATTTCTTTAATAAAGCTCATATAAAAACATTACATTTCTTAATAATACCTTTCTTTTTTTTAAAATTAAAGGTATTATTATTATGTTGTTAATGCTTCGGCTAGTATGCGAATTGGGGTATGTACCCCATTTTTTTTCCGACAAAATCATACTTTTATATTAAATATAATCAATTGAAATATGTTAAACTCTATCTTATGAAAGGAGCATATTTTAATGGATGAAAAAGATGAAAAATATTTAATATTGGAACAATATAGGATATACTCCGAGGCAAAAGAGAAGTTTATAGATAGACAGTTCACAACCAATAAATTTTATTTAGTTTTAAATTTGATTATTTTGGCAACAACTTATATTTTGTCTACTTTAACGCCGCAATATAGCCATGTTATTGTATTGTCCGTTGTCGGAATTGCAATTTCATTGATGTGGTGGATGAACATTGATTCATATCAGCTTTTGATAAAAGTAAAATATGCAAAAGTTTTGGAATATTTAGAAACTAAATTACCTGAACAGCCTTATCATAAAGAATATGTTGATTACACTCAAATAAAGAAAAAAGATAATTTGATTGTTTTTGGTGATTTTCAAAAAGTTTTAACTTTGATAATAGCTTGTGTATATTTTGTGATTTGTACTTATAACATTACAAATATGATAAGATACCAAGTAATGTTGTAAGAAAAATATAATTTTTAAAAATATAGCGTTATAAACGCTATATTTTTTTGTGCTATTATTTTTTTATGCAAAATTATATTGATAAATTAATAGAATTAAAAGAAAATGACAGCTTCCGTTCTATAAAAAATATAGAAAAAAGAATTTCGAAGTATATTTTTGTGCTTGATAGAAAAATGCTTAATCTTTCGTCAAATGATTATTTAAATGTGAGCACAAATAAAGATTTAGTTTTTGAATTTTTGGATAAACACAAAAAAGATGATGAGTTTTTATTTTCTTCAGCATCAGCAAGGCTTTTGACCGGAAATTCAAAAAGCTATAACATCTTAGAGGCTGATTTTTGCCGATTATTTAATAAAGAAGCTGCATTGTTGTTTAATACCGGTTATCAATGTAATCAAGGAGTAGTGTCATCTTTATTAAAAAAAGGTGATTGTATATTTTCTGATAAATTAAACCATGCCAGCATAGTTTCAGGTTTGAAATTGTCTCAAGCTGAACATTTCAGATACAAGCACAATGATTACGATAATTTGGAAAAAATATTAAAAGATAAAAGAAATCAATATCAAAATGCTATTATTATATCAGAATCAGTATTTTCTATGGACGGCGATATAGCAGATTTAAAAAAATTGGTTGAATTAAAGAAAAAATATAATTGCCTTTTAATGATAGATGAAGCCCACGCTTTTGGTGTTTTTGGCGAACATCTTGCTGGTGTAGCTGATGAACTTAACTTGTTAAATGATATAGATATAATAACAGTTACTTTGGGTAAATCTCTGGCTTCTATGGGAGCTGTTTGTTTATCCAATAAAACTATTATAGATTTTCTTATAAATAAAGCAGCAAGCTTTATTTTTTCAACAGTAATACCGCCCGTTAATATTTTGTGGTCAAGGTTTTTGCTTGAGGAAAAATTTGAGTATTTAAAAGGACAAAAAGAAAAGTTAAATATTTTATTTAACAAGGTTCATAAATTGTATCCGACAGTTAGTTCATCTCAAATTATTCCGGTTGTTGTAAAAGACGCACATAAAACAAAGGAATTGGCATTGTATTTACAAAATAAAGGTTATTACGTTCTTCCGATTAATCCTCCTACGGTTCCTGTTGGGACATCAAGGCTCAGAATTTCTCTGACTGCGGATATTGAATATAATGAAATTGATAATTTGTTTACGGAAATAAAAAATGCAACATTTTTGGCTAAATAAAAATACGAAAAATAAAAATTTAATTTTGTTTTTTAACGGCTGGGCAATGAATGAAACTCCTGTTCAACATCTTGATTGTTTGGATTTTGATGTTTTAGTTGTGTATGATTATAGAAATATTAATTTTGATTTTAGTCAATTTGATTTTTCTAAATATGAAAATAAATATTTGATTTGTTGGTCAATGGGTGTGTATGTTGCAAATTTATTTAAAGATGTTTTAAAAGATTTTAATAAAAAAATAGCAATCAATGGCACAACAAAAATAATTGATGATGATTTTGGAATACCTAAAAAAATCTATAAAATTACAACCAAACTTTTAAATGAAGATTCAAAAGATAAATTCATAAAAAATATGTTTGATGACGGAAAAATAAACCCTAATATCAGAATTACAAGAACACTCTTAGAATTAAAAGAAGAGTTGATTTCAATTCAAAACATTGAATTATCCGATGAATTAACTTTTGATTGTGCTATTGTTTCATTGGACGACAGAATTATTCCGACGAAAAATCAGCTAAATTTTTGGCAGGGTAAGACGAAAATTAAAAAAATAAATTCAACTCATTGTCCGTTTGAAATTTATAATTCTTGGCAGGATTTGTTATGTTGAATAAGGATTTAATTAAAAAAAGGTTTGAAAAAAGTATTTTAACATATAATTCTAATGCTTCAATTCAAAAGAATATGGCTGAAAAATTAATCAGCTTGGTTAAAAAAACAAACTTTAAAAACATATTGGAAATCGGTTCTTATACAGGTGTACTGACGAGATTAGCAATAAAAAATTTTGCTTTTGAAAGGTATTATGCAATTGATATAGTGAATTCAAAAAAATATATAGAAAATTTATCTTCTAAGATTGTTTTTGAACTGGCTGATATTGAAAATTATAATCCTGAATGTAAGTTTGATTTAATCATTGCAAATGCGAGCCTGCAGTGGTGCGATGATTTGTTTTGTGTAATAAACAGGCTTAAAGATTATCTTTGCGAGGGTGGTATAATTGCTGTTTCTATTTTCGGTGAGCAAAATTTAAAAGAAATTAAAGATGTTTTTGGTGTTAGCTTAAAATATCCGTCAGTTGAGGAGTTAAAAAGTAAACTTGGTAAACACGCATATATAGAGGATGAGCTTATTTCTCTTCAATTTAATTCTTCTAAAGATATTCTTGCCCATTTGAAATATACAGGCGTAAATTCTCTAAGTGATAAGCATTTGAGTATAGTACAAATTAAAAGCGGTTTAAAAAAGTTAAATGATATTTATCAAAATAATTTAACTTATCATCCGATTTATTTGCTGCCATAAACGTTGTATTCAGGCAATTCAAGATTTTTTACAAATTTATTTCTGTGTTTTTTGGGTTTTAGAACCGGTAATTCATCTTCATCGGCATAAGGATATGGTTTTGTCCAATAAATAACTTTTTCAAACATTTTTTTGTTGTCAAATTTTAAATATACATCGTAATAAATTTCACCGGTGGGTGTGATTACTAAATTTTTGTAATATTCCCCTGCGCCATCAGGGTTGTATGCCGGAATAAGACATTGTTGCATGGCTGTTATTTTTTCTGTAACAACAACACCGGATCTGTATTCTTTTAAGCGATTGTTTTCAAAAATATATTCAGAATCTGCTTCATAATTTTTATCGTTCGGGTTATCTCTACCTATAACGACTCTTTTAAGCCACTCATAATCTCCTTCTATAACGTCTATTTTGCCGTTTCGATTTCTTCTTTTGGCAATAAAAAAGTTTTCAGAATTTGTAGTGACCATTGTTTTAGTTTCGTATCCGTTGAATTTTTCTCTTATGAATACGGTTGCCATAGCTCTTCTTGCTGATTTTCCTCTGTCTTCATAGAAAACCCTGTCTTTTGCGTGTTTTCTCATTCTTTGGTAATCTTTTTTAAAGGCTTCCGTATTGCCGAGTGCGATGCGAGATATAAAATATGCAGTGTTTCCTTCTTTTATATAAGTTTGGATAAAATCAGAATGATCTGAGTCTGATTTTGATGATTTAAAAGATATTAAGCTTTTATTGTATTTTGCTAATATATCAAGACCGTTGTTGCTGCTTTGTGCTGTTGTATTTGTTATGACAGCATTTTTTGTTGCATTATTTTTATTTTTAATGGGGGAATACGAATTTCCCAGAGCGTTTATTTTCAATTGTCTCTCCTTTTGATGGCAAAAAATGTATAAATTGATTATACATTAATTAAAATATCATGAAAGACATCTGTAACATTTTGTGTAGTTTGATTTTTAATTTCGGGTACTATACCTAAAATATTTACATCTGTATACATTTTTAATTCTTTTATAAAGTTTTCTTCGCTCAGGGTTTTATTCTGCGGCATTTTGTTAATAATTATTCCTTTTATTTTGATTTTGTTTATTTTTGCACACTCTATTGTCATCAATGTATGGTTAAGACGGCCCAAAGACGGAGTTGTAACTATTATTATCTCTTGTTTTAATTCTTTTATTACATCGCTAAAAAGTTTTCCTTTTATTGCAGGGCAATATAAGCCTCCTGCACCTTCGATGATAACTAAATCTTTGTCGTCTGAAAAAATTTCAAAATCTTTTTTGACTTTATCCATATCAGCTTCAACATTATCAATTATGCTTGCTAAATGGGGGGAAACTTCGCCTTTAAAGAGATATGAATATTTAGACGGGATTTTGCAAAATTTATCTATTTCAGCTAAGTCAGGGGCGATTAATTTTCCGTTTTTTTCATATGCACCTGATTGAAATGGCTTAAAATATCCTACTTTTAAACCTTTTTGATAAGCGCTTAGGCATAATCCTAGGCTAACAAATGTTTTTCCTATGTCTGTATCTACTCCGGTAATAAATATGCTTTTCATATTAATCTCTTTTCTTTTTGTAATATAATTATATAACAATAAAGGATAATGGAATATGAAAACTAAAACAGAATTATTAAAATTATACAATTTACCATTGGAAGAGCTTTTAAGTGAAGCTAAAAAATATACATTTAAGGAATTTGAATTTTGTTCTTTAATATCAGCAAGGACAGGAAAATGCTCTCAAAATTGTAAATATTGTGCTCAATCAACACACTATAATACATCTATTTACACACATCCTTTGGTTAGTGTTGATGAAGTAGTGAAAGTTGCAAAAGAATCAAAAGAAAACGGTGCAATTAATTTTGCAATTGTTACTTCAGGCAAAACTCCCGATGAAGCAAAAGATTTTGATGAATTATTGAAAATGATTAAAGAAATTAATAAATTGGGTCTAAAATCTTGTGCCAGTATCGGAATTTTAAACGAGAAGCAGGCAAAACAATTAAAAGAAGCAGGACTGGTTCGCTTTCACCATAATATCAATACTGCAGAAAGTTATCACAGCGAAATTTGTACTACACATACTTTTCAAGATAGATTGAATACTTGTAAATATGTAAAAGAACAAGGTATGGAATTATGCTGCGGTGTCATAATTGGCATGGGTGAAACCGTTGAACAAAGAATTGAAATGGCGATGGAATTGGCGCAAATTGCCCCAAATAGCATTCCTGTTAATATTTTAACTCCGATTAAAGGTACGCCTTTTGAAAATTATTTTGATAAAATTGATGAAGAAAATATAATACGAACAATTGCAATTTTTAAAATTGCTAATCCGAAATCTTCAATTCGTCTTGCAGGGGGTAAAAAAGCAAGGCTTTCTGAGAAAAATATTGAGCTTTTAATTGAAAACTGTGTAGATAGTGCAATTGTGGGAAATTATCTTACAACAACCGGTTTTAGTGCTCAAGAGGATAAAAAGAAGGTCTTAAATGCAAATAAAACACTAAAAAGCCTATAGACACTATAGGCTTTTTACTTATAACATTTTATCAAATTATTGATATTTTTTTAGAATTTCTTGTGCAAGTTGTTCGCCTGTTTTACCTTCCATGTAGTTTTCATCTGCTTGTTGGTTATAACATAGGTCGGCAAGTGCATCAACAACTTTATCTTCTAAACCTGCTTCATTAAATACTTTGTTGAATGCGTTATATATTTCTTCGCTTCTTTCACTGTCAAGAAG
>CALVET010000037.1 GCA_944326675.1 Candidatus Gastranaerophilales bacterium | reverse complement strand
GAACATTAACCAGCTCAGGAGAGTCATCCCATATAACAGAATTTTTATCGGTATTTACTGTTTGTTCATATTCTTCATATGGTATTTCAATCGGATTATATGAATCATATTCATCAGCAAAAGAAGTTTTAACTGGATAATAATAAGTGTCTTTTGCGATACCTGTATATTCATAATCAATAGGTTTATATTTTTCAGGAGCAAAATTATTATATTCTCCATCAGTGAGAGGAATTCCTTTTCTACAATTTTCTAATTCTTTACAATTTTTATTGACACAACGGCATACATAATTATCTTTGCATTTTCCCCAACATGGATCGGGATATTTTAGATTTGAACATATTGATCGTTCTGCAATTATTTTTTTTTGCATTTCTGAAAAACAATGATCCGCCAATTGCTTTCTATATTTATAGAAATATAATAAATCGGAATCATCAATTTTAGAAAAGAATTCCTTATCATTGTAACGAAAGTCGTCTTTTAAAACATATAAATTACTTTTGTATTTCAAATTTGATTTATACATTTTCCCCAGGATCCTCAATTTGATAATACACATTTAATTTATCATGCACCCATAACGATTCGGGCAGTTTTTTATTTGTCTCAATTTTAGCTTTAAAGGTAAAATTAGGATCTACATAATATGATAATGTTATTTTCTCATCATCAAATGCTCTTACGGGTACCGTTTTATATTCACTAAAAGTTCTGTCTGCTTCATATTCAGCATCAGTAAAGACAAATTTTGCATTTTTATCTTCATTGGGGGTTCCTTCTGTAAGTGCCAATGTTATTGGAGGAGCACCTTTGCAAGGAATGGGTTGTCCTTCTTCCAGTAAAGGCAAGAAAGACTCGTCACTTAATACAAGACCTATCGGTCTGCTCAATGCAAATTTTCCCGGTTTTGTTGCTATAATTGCGGCCCCTTTTGCAATATTCCATCCTGTTGATTCGGGAATAAGAAGTTTATTACCATATTTTTTTAATAATTTATCCTTTAAAGGTCTTAAATTACTTGAACCACCTACACAAAGAATACAATCCAATGTTTCTATGTTTAAATTAGCTTTTTCTATTGTCTTTTCAAGACATTCAATTGCTTTGTTAATTTCATTTTCAATCAAATCCTTAAATTGTTCATAAGAAATATTAAATCTTAATTGAGAGTCTAAATAATTATTCAATTTAATGCTGACTTCATCTTGATCACTGAAATTACATTTTGCTCGCTCGCTTCTTGCCAACAATAAAAATTTCATTTCATCAGAAACTTCATCAAATCGCGTATTTGACTTGTTTTTTTCACAAAAAGATTTATGAGCCTGCTCTGCTAACTTTTTATCAATATCATCTCCGGCAAGTTTAATTCCTCCTGTTGCAATCTCGCTAACCCGACCATTTCTTACATTTAAAACAGCTATATCTAATGTTCCTCCACCCCAATCAAATACAGCTATATTGTTTTTGGCTCTTAATTGATTATAGTTACAACAAAATGCAGCCGTTGGTTCACTTACAAACATTGTTATTTCAAAACCTGCATTTTGTGCTGCCTGACGCAAACATTCTTTTTCTTTCGAGGTAAAACCTATGGGAATTGCAACAACAGCTTTATTCATTTGATCCCCCCTGGCAGAAACTTTTTCATATAAAGTTTTAAACAGTACTGATACAATATCTATTGGGGTATAAACTTTATCAGCTATTCTCCATTCTTTATTACTATTAATTATTGATTTTATTGATTCAAAATAATAATAATCATCATTAAGGTATTCGGCCAGATTATCTTTAACATCACTTCCTGTTTTGGGCTCTTCCGTTCCGTTTTTTCTTATCGCTATAAGGGAAGGCATAGGATAACCTGTTTCATCACCATACATTAATGTTTTTATATGAGTTCCTGTTCCTGTAACAGAGACCAATGCACTATTCGTTGTTCCAAAATCAATACCAAACCAACTATATTCATCCTTACCAATATTATTATCTACGATTGTTTCATCTTCAGATGTGTAATATGTTTCCGTTTTATTACTTATATTTTCATTGGCAATAATATCATCTAATTCTGATAATTTTTGGTTTATTAGTTTTTTTTGTTCGATATTTTCTGTATTTTCCAATGCTGATTCATAATATTCGTGAGCAGTAGCATAATCTGTTGTTTTTATTTTTAAATCAGCCATTGCCTTATAGTAATAATAAATATCTTCTGGATTCAATTCTATGCCTGCAAGGAATCTGGTTTCTGCATCGATGTATTGTTCAGACAAGTAATAAGACATTCCGCAAAAATAAAAATAATCTGCATTGGATTTGTCAAATTCTAATGTTTTTTCAAATCTTTCTATGGCTTTATCATAATTGTCATTGTGATAATAAGCTAAACCACACCAATAAAAATATTTTTCATCATTATCATTTATTTTTATGGCTTTCTCAAATTTTTCTATTGCTTCTTCATACTCTTCTCTGTTATAGTATGCTTTGCCACACCAATACAAACACTCATCATCGTTATCATATATTTCTATTGATTGTTCAAATTTTTTTATAGCATTATTATAATCTTCATTTTTATAATATGCCAGCCCGCACCAATAAAAATAATCTTCATTTGTGTTATTTATTTCTATTGCTTTTTTAAATTTTTCTATTGCTTCTCCGTAATCTTCGTTTTCATAATATGCCAATCCACACCAATAGAAATAATCTTCATTTTGATGTTCTAACCTTATGGCGTACTCAAATTCTATTGCCGCCTCTTTAAATTCATTATTATAGTAATAATCTTTTCCTTGTTTAAAATGTTCTCCAGCAGTATCCATTTAATTCCTTTAAATTATTTTTTTACTATTTCTTTTGATCTTTCCTTTTCTTTAAAACTAATGCCGTTTTTTTCAAGAAGTTGAAAAATTGTATTTATTTGATCTCTTAAATTCTCTCCTAAATCAACTGTCATTGGAATATTTTTTGCACTCTTAAAATCCATATATTCACATTTTAATTTTGAAGCGATAGAATTTAGCAACTCTTTTTGTGAATTTTGTGCATTTTTTTCAAATATGTTAAGAATATTCAGATGTTTTTTTAAATCATTTTGCAAAGTATTACACCTCTGTATAAGCTCTGCATTATGCTTTTTAGTTTCTTCCAATTCTTTAAACGTCTTATGTAGTTCGTTGCCTATAATTTTGTTTTCGTCCCTGCATTTTTCTATCACTAATTGGAGTTCTCTTACTTTATTCTCCAATTCAGTTATTTTCGTATCATTAACATTCTCTTTCTTTATTGTATGATTATCATTTTTCTTGTATAAAACAGTTTTTTTATTTCCCTTTTTATTATTCGTTTCAAGTTGCTTTTTCTTTTCGGTTATCTCAGTATTAGGTTTTGCTTCTGTATTTAAACTTTTTAAAACATTCTCAATAACTTGTTTTTCATTTTTTGTAGGATTTTTTATTTCACTTATAGTTTGTGTAAGAACCTTTTCAAATTGGGAAAATACTCTATCGTCAATATCCAATTGTCTAAAATTTGGTAATTTTGTTTTGGGACTAAGAACGTGAATAAAGTATTTTCTTATTATAATGTTAATATCACCAAATTCTTTACCATCTTTATTTTTAAGGTTCTTAGGCACTTCTGAAATGATTAATCTTATCATCTTATTATTATCAGGACCTGACATATGTAGTAATTCTGCAAATAGTGATATTAATAATTTAAAAGTAATGCCTTTGTTATTATTTTTAAATGTCTTTGTTTTAAATAAAGCATTGACCGCGTTCATTTTTTCTTTATTTTGTAAAGTATTGATATACATTACAATAGCTTTAGCTCCTTCAAAAGAAAAACCTTTATCCATAATACTTACAGTGTTTTCATTTATTCCTTGTTTAGAAAATTCTTTAAATAGTAATTCCGTAAAATTTTTCTTTTTTTCAATTGAAGCTTCGCCTTTTTTCTTTATATTTAAAAGTTCATTTAATTTTTTATCCATAGAACACCTACGATTTTTATCTTATGCTTATAATAGCATAAAAAACAAGCATGATTTAGATACACCCTGGTAATTTATAAATGGTTAACATAATACATGCAGTATATTTATAGTGTTATTATAATATTGACATACTTGCAAAAGAACAACAACGTAAAAATATACAATTTTCAACAATTAAGATAGTAAAATAGAAATTGTTTTAAGGTCTGTCTTATTGAGTAGATGACATCTTACAGAAAAACTGTACCAAACATGAGAAAAATCTGAACTACTCAAGATGTATCATCAGACATAATTCAAATTTTAATACCTTTGGACTGTATTAAAATTGAGCTTAAATATTACTTTCCAGATAATTTATAAAATATAAATTTAGCGTCTCAGAGTCAAACCTAAGATTATCAATAATTACTATATTTTAAGCTACTTTTACCCATCATACGACCACCTTATTTCAGGTGTCGTATTCATCACTTAAAGTTAGAATAAAATCAACTGATATTTCAATAACTGTTATTTTGTATTAAAATTTATTTATGGATAGACACACAAAAGAGCAACGGCATAAAAACATGCAAGCGGTAAAAGGCAAAAATACCAACCTTGAAAACAAGGTTATAACTTATTTATGGCGGCAAGGTTATAGATTCAGGAAAAATGTAAAAGATCTTGAAGGAAAGCCCGATGTGGCAATTAAGAAATACAAGTTGGTAATTTTTATTGATTCATGTTTTTGGCACAAATGTCCAATTCATTATAAATCACCTTCTACAAATTTTGAATTTTGGGAAAATAAAATATCAGGGAACCAAAAAAGAGAT
>CALVET010000036.1 GCA_944326675.1 Candidatus Gastranaerophilales bacterium | reverse complement strand
TCTCATCCAGTGTTTTTGGTTTTGGAGGAGGCGGAGGAAATTCGGGAACAACTTCAATTACAACTGATTGTGCTTCTAAATATACTTCAGATTGTCTTTTATGTTCATCAAGCGAATGTTTAAGCTGTGCTAAAACATGTCCTGATGGTCAATGTCAAGACGCTTCAAATTGCACTTGTAAAGAATGTCCTACAAGCGAATTTCCAAATTGTGCTAAATTTTCAAGTACAACTTGTATTCAATGTCAAAAGGGTTTTAGATTGGTTGAAGGTGTTTGTGTTGCTTGTACTAGTGAAAAATATTCTGATAACGGAAAAGAATGTAAATATTGTGAACCGGGTTTTTGGCCTAATGATGATAAATCTGCTTGTATAAAATGTCCTGCAGGTTATATTTGTAATAACGGTGTTCAAGCTAAATGCTCGGGTAACACTGCTCCAACTATTGAAGATGGACCTTTGGGGTCAAGTCATGTTTGTGCGCCATGTCCCGATGGGTCATATTGTGTTGATGGCGTTGAAACAAAGTGTTCTGAAAAATATGAAAATTGTTTAGAATGTGATAGTCAAGGTTGTACTGCTTGTAAAGCGGGAACAACTTTAGCTGGAGGTAAATGCAGTGAAGTTGTCGATGATGTAATTTTAAATATAGGCGATTTATATGTTACTCAATTTAATATGGGTGATAATCCAAAGCTTCCTATTCCATCTACGGTTTCAGTATTAAAAGCAGGTAGTTCAGCTGACAGTTGTGAATCCGGAAAATGCTGCTGGCAGGGTACAACAGCAAATGCAAATTATTGTGATTCAGGCAGCAGTCTATACTCAGGATGCAGTAGAACAATATGCAATCAAGCAGCGGCACAAGAAATTTGTGCAAGGTTTACTTTAAATAATGAAAATTGGAGATTACCGACATCATCAGAACTTCGCTCTTTTGGAAATTATACTATCGGTAATGGAGAAAAAGGTCTGCAATTTTGTTTAGATTCAAAAAATACTAATGATAAATATTCAAGATGTTATCAAACAAATACTTGTTACGGGAGTTATCAAAAATATTGTTATCCATCTTACGTTTGGTCAAGTGATAGCTATACAAGCGGGCAATATTTTTATACTTACGCATATTATTTAATTGATTCAGGCTGGAAAAGTACCTCTAACCAAAAAGGCGGTACAGGTTCAGTCAGGTGCGTTGCAACAATATCAGATTGTCCAAGGGGTCAATATAAAAATGGAACCAGCTGCAGCGATTGTTCATCTAAATTTGCTCATTGCGCATCTTGTTCAGCTAATGAGTGTCTTTCTTGCGTTGATGGGTATGAAGTTCACCCATATAATAAAAAATGTTTTAGAGTTATTGAAGACGCTCTTCCTGTGGATGATTTATATGTAACAAAAGTGAATATGGGTGATAGTGGTCTACCTATTCCTCCTACTGTTACAGTGGTTAATGCGGGTACTACTTGTAATGCTGAAAAATGCTGCTGGCAAGGTCAAACTGCAAACCCAAGTTATTGTCAAAATAAAAATTCATCAAATAACGGTGGATATAGCGGGTGCAAAAGAACTGTTTGTAATTGGGATGCAGCTAATGAAATATGTACAAGATATATTGCAGGGAATAAAACTTGGAGATTACCAAATTGGAATGAAACGGCAAATTGGTATAACTATACGGTTTCTTTAGGAGCTTCAAGTCCTCAAGTTTGTGATCGTAACACAAGTAATACAACTGCAACAATGTGCTATGAGTATTATAATTGTTATGGTTCTAATGGTGGCAACTGTTATCCAAGTTATATATGGACGCAAACTAAAAGCGGAAGTTCTGTATATTACAGCTACTTATATAATAATACCTGGTATTATAATACCGGTTATGGTTGGTACTATAAAAACACTGCTTCTGTTCGCTGTGTAACAGCTATAGAATACTAAGTTTATGTTATTTTTTGTGTTTGATATTGTGCCTTTTAAGCAAAAGGCACTTTTTTTATCAAACTTATAACATAAAATTATCTATTTTCCAAAAATAATAATCGGTAAATTGTTGTCTTGAGCAAATTGTCTTAAGAAAGCTGGAATTTTTTCATAATCTTCATCATAAGCAAATACACCTTGGATTTTTGGTCTTGAAACCAATATTTCATTATAGTTTCTTCCGCCTCTTCTTTTGCCTTTGTGCATATCATTGAATACATCAAGCAGCACTTCGGCAAAATCTTTATCCACTTTTTCAATATCTGTTATTGAACTGCAGTCTTGAATTTGTGATAATTTTTGATAATATTCTTCAGGGGTTAAGCCTGCTTTTTGCTGAATTTTTTGGGGGATAAAGTTTCTATATTCGCTGCCGTTATGTTTTCTCCAGCCGTCAAGCTGATCGACATTTTTTCTTTTGCCATGGAATAGATAGTCTTGCTTTAACAGTTCAATAGATTTAGAATATCCTGTTCCAAAGTCTCTTTCATAACCTGCATGGATATCTGATGTATTTACATTTAAAATTAAACCTTGATTTCTAAATACTTTATATTCCTTCGGATTGATAAATGATGTTGATAATAATGCCTCATTATCAACAATAGAAAAAGTATTAAATTTACTCATTTGTTGATCGTATTCAAGGGCGTGAACAAGGGCTGTCCAGTTGGATTTTGTTGTGCCTTCATCAAAACCGTATTTGGACAAATCGTCATCTAATTTATCCATATAGATAACCGTGTTTTGTATACCGTCAGCAGATTTTATAATGCCGTTTTTAATTTCTGATGCTTTTGGAATTCTTGTTTGAGGAAGAAAGATTTGACTGTTGTGTAAACTTTGGACATAACCGTCGACCTTGGCACTCATTTGTTCAAGCACAGCTTCGTAATTCTTAAAGAAAGATGCGTCTTTCTTAACGGATTTTAAATCTGCTTCACAAAGAATTTTAGCCATATCAAAAATATTTGAAAATCTTGTGTCGAAAGCAATATCTTGAGCGATATTTTCTATTATATCTTTGTTTTTAGGATTGTTTAGCTGTTGCAGCCAGTTATGTGTTCTGATTAATTCATAGATTTTTAATTGTTGGTTTTCAGGTAAGTTTAATTTTTGAATTATATAGTATGCGTCAAACGCAGATTCAATCGGATGCATTGCATCTCTTAGCCCCTCTGTTTTGGTTATATCATGAAGCAAGGATGCAATTTCTAATACTTTTTTGTCTTCGGCTGAAAGATTTTTAAATTTCGGATTAGTACAAACATTTTGTAAAACTTTAAATGTATGAATATCTAAAGTAAATGCATGGGTTTCGTGTTGCGCTCTTCCTATTATGGTTCTTAGTTCAGGTAAACCTTTTAGAATTTGATTTAAGCAATCGTTAAATTCTTTGCTTGCGCCTTTGATTTGAATTTGGTTGTTTGTTGAGAATTTTTGAACTATCGGTCTTAATTTTTCAATGGCTTTTTTTGCGGCATGAGATGAAATTTCTTTCATCTTTTCGCCATTATTAACATTAATCGGATAGCCTTTTAAAATGCCGTTTTGTATTTCAAAACCAAAGTAGTCCATAACTTCGGCTTTTTGAGCTTCTGATAATTTAGAAAGCACTTCTTGAGTTTGTTTAACAAAGTCTGCTCTTGTAAAAGCCATATCAATTGTTACATTATTGAAGTCTATGCCTTGGATATAATCTTTAATGTTATCAATACCTTTTTTAAATGCTGTTAATTCATCTTTTGTTAATGGTTTAGTATCAACACCTATTGATTTTGCAAGTCTGTCTAAAAGTGTACAGTATTCTTTTTGGTTTGAAGGTAAAACAGGCGCAATTTTTTTACCGCTCGAGAAGGTGTCAGAATTTGAACTTATAAGGCGTCTTAATAATAGTTTCTTTTGCTGCATTGAAAGTTGATTTATATTTTTAGCGCCGTAAAATTCATTAAAATTAACGTATGTTAAAAGTTCCCAGCCTCTTAATTTGTCGATAACTTCTTCAGGTGCTTCGTTTAAGATTTTCACAAGTTCGGTTGATTTTTTAAATTCGCAATTTGCAAAATTTTCAAGTTCTTGCAGGTCTATTTTATTTACAATATTACTTTTTAAATTTTCATATATTCTCTGCATTTTTAAATAATCTGCGTCTTGACTGTATGAAAACAGATTTCTTAGACTCCAAGGGTTGTTTAATACAGTACCCTTTTTGAGTGAAGCTATGAAGTTTAGAAATTTTTCTTGATTTTCTTTGTTAAGAGATTCGGTACGTGTTATGCAAGTTTCGCTAAAACCTTTTGGTATTTTGCATCTTTTCAGTATTTCTTGGTATAAACCTGTTATTTCAACAGCTTCTCTAAATTTGCCGTTATGCAGTGTAGGTATGAACAGGTTTTGATCTTGAGATAATCCTTTTTTGATTACTTTAAAATATGTTTCTATTTCATCAGGGGTTGCCATTGTATTGTTCATATGTGAGTATTCAAAATAACTAAACATTTTTTTGTTTTTAGGGCTTGTAAAACCTGCCATGATGTTGAATAAATGCATTAGGGCGGGGTTGTTTTTTATTTTGTCTTTTTCGCTTTGGATTCTGTATTCATAAACACCAAAGGAGCGAAGAGCTTCTGTTAATTTATCGTCAGTTATGGTTTTTTCATCAAAAGCAAGGTTTAAAGTAACGTTTTTAACTTTTTCCTTGGCTTTTTCATACATTTTATTTAAGTCAATCGGTCCGTCAAAGATTTTTTCTTCATTAAAATGAACCCTGTTTTTCTTTATTTTGGCAGATGAAATAAGATTGAAGATGACTTCTTTTAGTGCATGTGGTTTTTTGATTGCCGCAATACCAACATAGGCGATTAATAAACCGGCGCATAGCGCTAGTTTTTTCTTTGTGAATTTGGGGTTTTTGGAGAATAATATATTTTTAACTTCATCAATGCTTTTTGCATCTAGGGCTTTTTCGATGTCTTGTTTTGCATTTTGTGATGCGGTATTGGTAAATGTATCTTTAGAACTTTGTTTTAAATTTGTTAAATGACTCTTTAAATGTGGAGATTTTGGCGCATTGGAATTATCTTGTGCATTTGTTTTAAATCCGTTTTTCGCTTTAATTAAATATTCGCTAAAATTATCTACCTTAAATGACATTTAAATACCTTTTATTGTGTTTATATATAATAAAAAAGCAATTATCAGCAAAAATTGCGCAAAAATTATAAAATTTTAAATATATTTAATCAAAAAGACCCATTTGAGATGAATTTTGTTTAATCCCAAGGTGTTTATAAGCCAATTTTGTAACTTTTCTTCCTCTTGGTGTTCTTGAAATTAATCCTTTTTGAATTAAATAAGGCTCATATACATCTTCAATCGTTCTTATATCTTCACCTAATGCGACTGCAAGAGTTTCAATTCCCACAGGACCGCCGTCAAAAGAATTTATCATCAAATTGAGCAATGCTCTATCTGTAATATCCAGACCGATTTCGTCGATTTCAAGAGCGGATAAAGCGTCATTAGCTATTTTTTGAGTAATTTTACCATTTCCTTTTACAATTGCCCAGTCGGCACTTCTTTTAACCAGTCTGTTAGCTATACGAGGAGTATAGCGCGAGCGTTTTGCAATTGTCATTGCGCCATCATCATCTATTTCGAAATTTAAAATTTTAGCTGTTCTTTTGATAATTTTAGATAATTCTTCAGGTGTATAAAATTCTAATCTGTGAATTATTCCAAACCTATCTCTTAAAGGACCGGATAGCGCCCCTGCTTTTGTTGTTGCGCCGATAAGCGTAAATTTTGGAATGGGTATTCTCATAGTTTTAACGCTTTGGCTTTTTCCTGTTGTTAAATCAATTGAAAAATCTTCCATAGCAGGATATAAAATTTCTTCTGCTATTTTATTCAGACGATGAATTTCGTCAATAAATAATACATCACCTTCTTTTAATTGCATTAAAATACCGATAATGTCTCTTGGACGCTCTATTGAAGGAGCGGAAGTGATTTTAATTGAAGCATTTAATTCGTTTGCTATAATTCCTGCTAAAGTTGTTTTTCCAAGCCCCGGAGGACCGTAAAACAGAAGATGATCCAAAAAGGCGTTTCTTTTTTTGGCTGCTTCAATAGAAATTTTGAGAGTTTCTTTTAGGGAGTTTTGCCCTATATAATCGTCAAAATTAAGCGGGCGAATATTTTTTTCATATCCGTCATCAATCGCAATTGAAGAAGCACTCAAATCAGGATTGTGCTCCTGCTTGAGTGCTTTTTTTGTTTTATTTTTATTATTGTCCGAAATAATCATTAATGTATTAAATATCTAAGATAAATGTATGCTGTTGATAACACTAAGGATATCATAGTTACAATTATACCATATTTTAAAAATTGCATAAATGAAATCGGATAGCCTGCTTTATGTGCATTTTCAGAAACAATAACGTTTGCTGCCGCACCAATTATTGTCATGTTTCCGCCTAAGCATGCACCAAGTGCTAATGACCACCATAGAGGGTGAGCGTAAGCGTGTCCCATGGTTTGCTCGATTGCTGCAATCATTGGAGCCATTGTAGCAGTGTATGGAATGTTGTCGATAATACCGGATAATATACCTGACGCCCATAAAATAATCATTGATGTGGCAGTTTGAGAGCCTTGTGTAACTTCAAGAAGCCATTTTGCCATAAGAGCAATACCGCCTGAGGCTTCTAAACCGCCAATAATGATAAATAAGCCAACGAAGAAGAAAATTGTATTCCATTCAACTTCAACCAAAACTTCAGCAGGTTTTTCAAAGATTAATAACACAGATGCACCTATCATTGCAATTAAGAATGTCGGAATGTGTGTTAAATCGTGTGAAATAAAACCTAAGATAACAAGTAATAATACAACACCTGCTCTTATAGCTAAGTTCATGTCAGTAATTGAATGAGAGTTATCAATTTTAGAAACAAGCTCCATTTTCTCAGGTGAAGATTTTAAATCTTTTCTGTAAATGAAAATTAAAAATGCAATAACTACTATCATGATTACTGCAACAATGCCTGTTAATTCTCTGACAAAATCCATGAAGCTGAAACCTGCAGCAGAACCGATAATAATGTTCGGAGGATCACCGATTAAAGTAGCAGTTCCGCCGATATTTGAACAGAATACTTCTGTTATTAAAAACGGAATAGGATTAATATCTAATAATTTGCAAGCGGCAAATGTAATAGGCATAACCAAAATAACGGTTGTAACGTTGTCTAAAAATGCTGAAGCAACGCCTGTGAAAATCGCAAGCGCTACAAGCACAAGTTTTGGTTTACCTTTTGTTCTTTTTAAAATTTCATTTGCCATCCAGGTAAACATGCCTGATTTTGAAGCAATATGCACAATAATCATCATTGATACAAGTAAGAAGATTACATTGAAATCAATAAAAGATACAAAATATTGTGCTAAGTTGTCGTGAGTTTTTTCTGTTGCCAATAATCCCAAAAATAAAGTTAAAGAGCCGCCTAAAAGAGCAATTACAACTTTAGGGATTTTTTCCCATGCAATAAAAATGTATGCAACCAATAAAATTACGGCAGATACAACTATTGCATTATTTGCAACAAGTTCGTGTAAATGTTCCATTTGTTTCCCCTATAATAAACTAGAATATGTTAATTTTATATTAAAAACACTTTAAGTAAAGTAACAAATACTAAGCTTTATGTTAAGATTATAAATGCAAATTATGTAGGTCAAAAATGGGTAACGAAATATTAAAAATAGCATTGCCAAATAAAGGCAGATTATCTCAAAAAATTTATGAACTTTTAAATCAGGCAGGATTAAATTTAGATTTAAAAGATGAAAGATGTTTAAAACTGGATACTAAAGATAAAAAATTTCAACTTATATTTGTAAGAGCGGCAGATATTCCGAATTTTTTGGATTCAAAAGTGGCCGATATCGGCTTTACGGGAAAGGATATAATTGTTGAAAAAGAAATAGAACTTGATATAGTTAAAGAATTTTCTTTCGGCAAATGCGATATGGTGGTTGCACTGCCTGAAGAATTAAATATAGATGATGTATCTCAATTAGGGGATAACATAAGAGTTGCAACTTCGTTTCCTAACATTGCTAAAAGGTATTTTGAAAAACTTGGAAAAAATGCAAAAGTTTCTGAGATTATGGGCGCTGTTGAAATAACTCCGTCTTTAGGTTTTTGTGATGTTATAATAGATATTACATCATCAGGCACTACTTTAAAATCAAACAGACTTAAAATTATTGATAAAATCTTATCTTCAAGTACTGTGTTATGTGCAAGAAAAGATTTAGAGAAAGATAAGCAAATTAAACTTCGTTCTTTAATTAGAGCAATTGATTCCGTTATTGATGCTAAAGCTAAAAAATATCTTATGGCGCATATTCCGAAAGATAAACTTGAAGAGGTTGAAAAGTTTCTTCCGGGGCTTTCATCTCCAACTGTTATTCCTTTGCATGATAATAACGATAAAGTGGTAATCCATGTTGTAGTGGATGAAGATAAGGTATTTGATGCTATAGACAATCTTAAGCAAATAGATGGTGAAGGTATTTTGATTTTAAGTGTAGATCAAATGGTAAGATAAAATGAAAAACTATTTAGATGAATTAATAAATACGGTAAAAATATTGCGCTCTCCTCAAGGGTGTCAGTGGGACAGAGAACAAACCCACCATTCTATAAGACAAAATATGCTTGAAGAGGCCTATGAAGCAGTGGAAGCAATTGATGAAAATAATATTGACCATATTAAAGAAGAATTGGGCGATGTTTTATTGCAGGTTGTGCTTCATGCTCAAATAGCCGATGATAACGATGAATTTAATATTCAAGATGTTGCTAAAATGTTGAATGATAAATTAATCCATAGACATCCGCATGTTTTTGGAGAAAATAAAACAACAGATACCAAAAAAATTCTTGAAAATTGGGAAAAATTAAAACAAGAAGAAAAGAAAGAAAGAAAAAGAACTCTGGATGGCATTCCAAAATATCTTCCATCGTTATTAAAAGCGATGAAAATATCCAAAAAAGCCGTTAGAGCAGGCTTTGAATGGCAAAATTATAAGCAATTGGAGGAATGTTTTAATTCTGAAATAGATGAGTTTAAAAAGGCAAAAACTCAAGAAGAAAAAATTGATGAATTCGGCGATATTTTATTTTCGCTTGTAAATATTGCACGATGGAATAAAATTGACCCTGAAGAGGCATTAGCTAAGGCGAATTATAAATTTATAAAAAGATTTAATAAGCTTGAAGAAATGGTTAATAAACCGTTAAACGAATTGACTTTTGAAGAATATAACGAGCTTTGGCAAAGAGCAAAAGAAGAAACAAAATAAGAGGATAAAATGGATAAAATAAAAGTATTTTACGATGAACATAGAGAGTTGTGTTATTTATTATTATTGCTTTTGGGATGTATTTTGTTCATATTTTCAAATATCGGAATATATCCGTTGATTGATATTGATGAAACAAGATATGTAAATATGAGCAGATATATGTATCTTACAAAAGAATATTTGACTCCTATTTTAAATTTTGAGCCTTTTTTAGAAAAACCCCCCTTATATTTTTGGCTCAATGTAATTTCATTTAAAATATTTGGCTATAAAAGTATTTTTGCTGCCAGATTTATGACAGGTGCAGTCGGCAGTTTTATAATATTTTATACGTATTTCTTTGCAAAAACTCTTTTAAAAAGCAGATTATACGGCTTTTTATCATCAACAGTATTATTGGCAAGCGCTTGGTTTTTAGTGTTTACCCATGTTGCAATCCTAGATTTAAATTTCATGGCTTTTTCTGCTGCAGCAATATATAGTGCGGTTTTACCTTTATTTATTGAAAAGGAAGAAAACAAAAAATATTGCTGGTATTTTGGCTATTTGTTTATGGCGTTGTCAATTTTGGCAAAGGGATTTATCGGTTTAGCCGTTCCTTGTATGGTTGTATTTTTTACCTATTTGTTTTTAAGAAAATTAAAAGAAATTTTTAAGCCTATATATATTCTTCCTGGGCTTTTAATTTTTGTTATTGTTGCTCTTCCTTGGCATATATTAATTTATCAGGCATATAACCAAGAATGGGTTAATATGTATATTCTAAAACATCATTTTGCAAGGCTTTTAAATTCTGAAGGCTTAGGAAGAAAACAACCGTTTTTGTTCTATGTGCCGATAATTTTGGCAGGTTTAATTCCTTGGACTTTTAATTTTATCGTGATTTTAATTCGAGATGTTAAAAGATTAATAAGAAAGATTAGATTTACAAAATCATTAGGTGCTTTTTTTGTTATTGAAAATGACGAAAAAAAAGCGATGGCGTTTTGTTATATTTATGCAATTTGTGTGTTTTTATTCTTCTCTTGTGCAAGCACTAAGCTTCCGCCTTATATTTTAACCATGTTTCCTTCGTTGGCATTAATTGTAGGGCATTTATGGTATAAAGCAATTAAGGACGACGAGCTAACAAAAGAATTAAGAATATCAAATTATATAAATGCGATAATGTTTCTTGTGGTATCGTTTTTGGGTTTAATTTTTGCATTTGTATATAAGCCGATTTTGCCTGAAAACATTGAATTTTATGTTACTGACGCAACTATTTTTGCAGGACCTTTGTTGTTGGTTATTTTCTTAATTTCTTTAAGAGTTATTGCTTTAATTAAAAAGGGTGGATTGTTTAAGATTTTCTTGTGGCATTTAGCTTTAATGTTATGCGCTGTTTATGTTACTTGTGATTTTGGTATTCCTTATTATACAAGTTTTGCTCAAGATGAACTGGAACAATATGCTAAATTTATTAATGAACAAAAAAATTCTAAAATTGTAACTTATGGATTTAGTGCAAAATATTCAATTTTAAATCCGACAAAGAAAATTAAATATATAGTTACAAATAATAAAGACAATTTTGATGAAATGGTTAAATATATTAAAAAGAACAACAAAAGTAATGTATATATTTTAACCAGAGTAAAAATTAACGATTTGGAAAATAAAAAAGAATTTAAAAAAATTAAAGAAGGAAAAGTATATAGAATATACATAGATACTCTTTATTAAGCAATATAGACATAATTAATTGTTATGTTATTATAAAATCAATAGAGATGTGTCCGAGTGGTTTAAGGTGCAGTCCTGGAACGACTGTGCGGGGGCGACTCCGCCAAGGGTTCGAATCCCTTCATCTCTGAATTTTATTAAAGCCCTCTGTTTCAGAGGGTTTTTATTTAAACAAATCTTTGTAATTTTGTTCCGCATTGGCATTTGTACATTGCTTCAAGCTCGTCTTCATTTTTATATGTTGTTGTTACTTGAAAAGTTCCGTTTGGAGCTTGGCTTAATTTAGAATGAAAAAATACATAAAATTGTAATCTTAAAATAAACGCATTTTAGCAAAAAAATATATTTAGATATTTTATAGGGTTACTAATATGTAATATTTAATGATGATTGTAAAGCCGCCATCTGTTGTTTGGGTGATTTAAAGATATTAAAATGAATATTTCAAATATACAAAATTATCGCTACCAGCCTGTATTTCAAGCAAGAAAAAAATCCGTAAAAGAAGCTGATAAAATCATGCGAACTTCAAAAAAGGTATTCCCTTTTGTAAGTTCAAGTTATATACTCGCAAACTATTTATGCGCAAAGCCGAATTCAAGATATCGCAAAAAAGCGCTAAAAGCGGCTAATCGTATATTTTCTTCTATAAATTCAACAAGAATTAAAGAAAAATCTGCAGTACTTTTTGAAAAAAATGAAAAAGAAAAAGAGACATTGACTCCATTTGTAAGCTCAATTAATTCTTCTGTGTATTTTAAAACGGGAAATTGTCAAGAGCAGGCTAGAGCCGCTATTGGGGTATTGGCTGCAAATGGGTATTATAACTCCAAATATACAAGATTAGCACTGGAAGTAACTGTTATCAAAAGAAGTAATTTTAGGGAAGTTTACAAAAAGGACGTTCCTTTAGGGCATGCTTTTGCGATGACAGATATGAATGAAAAAGATTGTAATATTGTAATAGATCCGTGGCTTGGGTTCGCTGATTCAAAAGAGGGTGCAATTGCAAGGTATAAAGCTCTTGTGTCAAATTCTGATATTAAAAAAGCGATGGAAAAAGCAAAAAGAATATACCTTGATTTAAAAGATTTTCCTGATGATGAAAACAGATATATTACAATAGGAAAATTAAAATTATTACCAATTGAGCATAATAAAGATGAAATTATTAAACTTGGCGAATATATAAGAAAAAATTATCCTGATGTTGTTATAGAGTAGTTTAACTTGAAAATTAAATATCAGAATAATATAACCTTTGGTTTTTTAGGAAATCTGTTTCTAAAATTTTCTTTTATTCTGCTTATGATATTTTTAAATAATCCGTTATTTTTATTGGAAGTTTCATCAACAACATCTTCAGTAGCTAATTGTTTTGCCAGTAAATCGTTTTTATATATTGTGGTGTGTCTTATAAGTACACCTGATTTATTATATGTTTTTTCGCTATGATATATGTTATCTAAATTATCAGTTCTGATTTCAAGTGATGATTTTCCTTTGTTTTCTACTTCTATTTTTGCTCCATTGTTAAATTTGGCAGTTATTAAATTTTTCTTGTATGTTTTTGTAAAGCCTTCTTCGCCCTTTTTTATGCTTTTTTTGATTGAGCCATTTTCAAAAGTTAATTCAAATTTTTTGCCGTTTAAATCTATATGTTCAATTGTACCTGAAAAGGCTTGTCCGCTTTTATCTTTAGCTATTCCTTTGCTAAAAATTAAATCTTTTAATGAAGTAATTTTTTTGTTTTTATTATTCAATTTACCTGATTTAATTAATATAGCTGCAGCTGTTGAGGCTAAAGTTATGCCGATTAGCGATTTAATTATTATATTTTTCTTGGCAGTATTATAATTTTTTTTAATTTGATTGTCTGTTCTTTTTTTGTTTTTGCCAAAATAAATGTTGTTATAATTACAAAGTTTTATAGAGCTTATATTATTCATATTAGTATCCTCTTGGTGATAATGCTACATATATAAAACTTAAAAAAAATATTTTTGTTATTTATCCTGATTTTATGTTATTAATTACTTATGACAATAATTCCTGAAGATTTATCAATTCATAAGCCTGATGAGAAACTGCTGAATAAAATTAATTCAATTGATATAAAAGAAAAAATTATTTTTAAAAAGCAATCCGATTTCCATAATATTTTTGTTGTTGAAAATGATTTTGGCAGATTTTTAAAATATAAAGAAACATATCAGGCAGGTTATATTAATTCAAAGAATTATAAAGGTAATTTGCCGTATATTAATTATTTTTTAATTCCGTATTTGATGAATAAAAATATAAAAGATATTTTACTTGTTGGTTTTGGCTCCGGGATAATTATAAATCAGTATGAAAAAATATTTTCTAAATTAAAAAGAATAGATATTGTCGATATTGAAGAAAATATTTTTCCTATAGCCGAGAAATATTTTGATTTTAAAATATCGGATAAAATGAATTTTTACCTTCAAGATGCTTTGATATACTTAAAAATGTCAAAAAAGAAATATGACTTAATTGTAGTTGATGTTGCTTCTGACGAAGGGATAGATGAAAGATTTTGCAGCATCGAATATTTAGATTTAATCAAAAATTCTTTGAAAAAAGACGGTATTTTTATATCTAACATGCCTTCCAGTCGAGATATTTTTAATAAAAAAAATGAATTTGTATTAAATCTTTTAGATAAATATAAACAAAAATTTGAATACATTAAACTATATAATGGTAAAACATCAAACAAAATTTATTATAAAACATTTTTTGATATTGATGATGAAGTTTATGATGTTACAAATTTGATTATTATTTCATCAGATAAAAATTACAATATTTCATCTGACTATTCAAAGTTAGAGAATATAGGTGTTGATATTAAAGATTATTTAAAAGATTTATCTTAATCAATCTTTTTGTCTGTGGTAAAATTTTTGTATTGATTTAAAGGAGGAAAAATGAAAAAGTATAGAATAGGGGTTGATGTCGGAGGAACAAATGTTAAAATTGCCCTTGTTGATTTAGACGGAAAGATTGCATTTTCAAACACTGTTCCAACAAGAGCCGAAATGGGCTATGAAGCAGGAGTTAACAATATAAAGCAAGCCATAAAAGATTTAATGCAAGAATCAAATCAAACCAATAAAACGGTTGAAGCGATTGGTTTTGGTTTACCCGGACAAATAGACTATAAAGAGGGAATAGTTAAAAATCTTCCAAATATTCCCGGATGGGTTAATATTCCTTTGGCAAAAATAATAGAAGATGAGTTTTCAATTCCTACAAGATTAGATAATGATGTTCGTTGTGCAGCTTTGGGAGAATTAAATTTCGGAGCAGGAAAGGGCTGCGAAAATTTAATTTGTATTACAGTGGGTACAGGAATAGGTTCAGGTATAATTTTAAACGGTAAATTGGTCAGAGGTGCAGCAAATGCAGCAGGTGAAATCGGTCATATCAAAATGGAGATGAATGGCGGTCCTCTTTGTGGTTGTGGTGATTACGGATGTTTTGAAGCGTATGCTTCAGGGCCTGCTATTGTTACAATGGCAAAAGAATATATAAGCGGCGGCAAATCTGCAAAATATAAAGAAATGGCAGCAGACGGAATAATCACTCCTTATATTGTTGCTCAAGCAGCGCTTCAAGGAGACACGGTTTCTATTCAAATATTTAAACAAATGGGTAAAATAATAGGTATTGGTTTAGCTTCTGTGGTTAATCTTTTAAATCCGTAAAAAATAATCATCGGCGGCGGCGTAGCAGATGCAGGTGATATATTATTAGAGCCCATAAGAAGAACAATCCAAGACAGAGCAATGCCTATACAAGCAAATTCTCTAAAAGTTGTTCCTGCTCAATTAGCAAACGGGGCAGGGGTAATTGGTGCAAGCTTATTAATTAACAGTTAGAAATATGCCAATAGATTTTTTGTGGGGCGATGAAGATTTTTTAATCGAAAGAGCCGTAAACAAAATAAAAAACGAAACATTAAAAGGAGACGTCAACGAGCTTAATTACAGGCTTGTTGACAATCCTTCTTTTTCATTGTTTTCAGAGCTTTTGAGAACAAATGCCATGATGTTTGGCGATATTGTTATTGTGATTAAATGCCAAAAATATTTTCTTGAATCTAAATCAAAAGAAAAGCTTGATGACAAGCAAACACAAGAGTTAATTAATGCACTAAATAATATTTCAGACAGGGTCCATTTTATTTTAGTTTGCCCTACTCCCAGAGGGGAGAGAAAAAAGCCTGATTCAAGGAAAAAATTATATAAAGAAATCCTTAAATTAACAAAACCCCAAGAATTTCCTTCGTATAAATCTTATGAAGAATATAAGTTAATTCCCGTAATTAAAAAAATGGCGTCTGAATTGGATTTAAAAATTAATCAAGATGAGGCGTCTTTATTAGTTCAAACAGTGGGAACTTCTTTAAGAGATATCTCGGTTCAACTTGAAAAGTTAAAACTATATTCTTATCCTGATAATTTAATAACATCGGATATGATTAGAAATGTTGTATCTGTTAATTGCGATATTTTTAGTCTTGTTGATTTAATATTAGAAAAGAAATATGCTGATGCGCTGAGTTTAATATCAGATATAATTCAAAAAGAGCACTATCTTGTTTCTTTAGCGTTTATACAAACGGTATTTACAAATCTTTTAAAGATAAAAATTTATTCTAAAACAATGTCAACTTTTGATTTGGCGGTTAAGTTAAATCAAAATGAATTTATTGTAAAAAAGAATATTCAAAAATTGGCTCATGTTTCGCTTGATGAATTAATAAGATTAAAAATAAATTTATCTGATGCTGAATATAAATTAAAAACAGGGACTGTAAAAGACCCTTTGTGTGCTTATGAGATGGCTTTTGTGGGGGAATAAATGCTTAGTAATTATTTTGAAAACAAATTTCCGTTTGCATTTAATTATTTCTCTAATTTACTTTCTTTGGTTAAAGAGGGAAAAAGAGATTTTCCGCAAGCATTAATTTTTGAAGGTGCAGACACAAAAAATCAGTATCTGTTTGCTCTTGAATTGGCAAGAATTTTGAATTGCGAAAAAACAGGAGAGCTTGATTGCGACTGTATTAATTGCCGTTGGATAAAATCACACAGTCATCCTTGTGTGAATAATGTTTCTCAAATTCATTTTAAAGGCGAAAACGATGAAACAAAGTCTGTAATTTCTGTTAAGCAGGCAGCTAAAATTGAAAAAAGTCTTAGTTTGTCTTCAGATTATCACAGGTTTTTTATCTTTTTTTCGTCAAGAGAATATAAATATAATGATGATGAGTTAATTTCTTTTAGGAAGCTTTTTTATAGTGACAATATTAATTATTCAATTGAGCCGCTAAATTATCAAACATTTAACCCTGCAACACTAAATGCGCTACTAAAATCAATTGAAGAACCTCCCAAAAGAACCACTTTTGTTTTTTTGACAAAATCAAGAGAAGATATTTTGGCAACCATTGTATCAAGATGTCAGGTTTTCAAATTAAGCGGTGAGAAAAACAAAGTTGATTATAATGATATTTTAAATATGATTAATATTTATCCTAATATAACTTATCAAAATTGCTTTGATATATCGGATAATTTCCAAAAATATATTAAAGAAGAAAATTTGGATACACAAGAAGTGTTAAATAAAATTCTTGAATATTTAAAAGATTTATTGAAACAAAATATTTCAAATACTTCGTTTGTTTTTAAAATTAACAATGATATAAAAATTGTGAAATCCGCAATTGAATATAAAAAGGCAAGTATGCAGGAAAAAATCGTTTTTGATACGATGTTTCTAAAAATTGCAAGGGGGTATTAAAATGGACAAACCTAAAATAGCAATATCAATTCCAACCGGAATAGGTGCTAATTTTGGCGGATATGCTGGCGATTTTGGTTATATTGCAAGAAGATTTGCAAAATATTTTCATTTAATCATTAACCCCAATGCTGTTAACGGTGGAATTTTAAGCGCAATAAATTATGATATGAGCTATTTAGAAGGCTATTTGTTTGATAAATTTTTTGAAGGCAAAATCGGATTAATTCAGAAAAAACCTTATGAAACAAATAAAATAGGTGTAATTTTTGATAGTGCGATACCGAAAAATATTTTAAATGTGCATATTAATACATTATCTGCTTTAAAAATGGTTCAAGATATTGATACAATTGCAATTGAATATACCAAAAAACCTGTAGGGGTTGAAATTGAGGTAGAAAATAATATTTCATACGGAAATTTAAAAAATCCGGACGAGCTTTTATTTTGTGCTGAAAAATTAATAAAAAAAGGTGCGCAGGCAATAGCTGTTGTTTGTTATTTTAATGAAGATTCCGAAGATGAAAATTATTCAAATGCAAACGGTATTGACCCTATAGGCGGAGTAGAAGCTGTTATATCGCATTTAATAACTAAGGAGTTTTTAATTCCTTCTGCCCACGCTCCTGCTTTTTTAGATATTGATATATCGGAAAAAATTGAAAACCCTAAGGTTTCATCGGAATTAATAAGTTCAACTTATTTGCCTTGTGTAATGCAAGGGCTTTCTATTGCTCCTAAAATAACTGCATTTAATGAGGGGGTGAATTATAAGGATGTTGAATGTTTAATTGTTCCTTGTGACGCCCTTGGGTCAAGTGCAGTATTATCATGTGTAAAAAATAATGTTAAGATAATTACTGTTAATAATAATACGACATTAAATGTAACTAGAGAAAAGTTAAATATTACACCATATATGGAGTTTGACGATTACGAGCAATGTCTAAATATACTAACAAAGGAAAAGGGCTTGATAAAGATATAACAGATGAAACATTTGTTTTTATAAAATTCTTTGCAATTGCGTGCGTTATTTTTTTATTGTTGTTGGCATATTTTAAACTTTATAATCCTAAGAAACATAGCGTAACTACTAAAAGCATGTATGTGCTTAATTTTTTCCAATCTCAGGTTAGCGATATGTATAATAAAGAGAAAAAAGTTTTTTCTTTTGAAAAAACTACTCCTGATGAATTGTGTCAAAAGTTGGCTGAAGCATCATCTGTATATACATTTGATTGTGTTGACGACGGCGTTTCTTATAAAAAAAATTTTGTTATAAAAAAACAAAAAATTGAAATTTATGGTCTTGAAAAGGCTCCTTATAAATTAGATGGTACATATGTAAAAGATTTTTTTATTGACGTTGATTTAGATAGAAAGAGTGCAAATACAATAGGAATAGACAGATTTCCTTTGCGAGTATATTCAGATGGGTATTTGGGCGGCATGATTACTCCTATTAATTGCTCTAAAGATGATGAAATTTCATATAGTCTTACAACATCTCCTGTTTGTGCAGGCGGAAACGGAGCTAACTTTTTAGCATTGGATAGTCCATTTAGCTTTGATGTATATCAAGTTGGCGGAGATAACGGCAAAACGCGCTATTTAAGTAAGGGGATTCCGTTTCTTAGGGCAGACTGTAATGCATACGGTGGCGAAATGCTTGCTTGGGATGGCTTTTGCGATGGGCGTTATTATTGGTTGAAAACTTGTTATAACGATGAACCTTGCGGGGTTTCGCCCTCAAAAGACTGATTTAACCTAAATAAATGATGATTATTTTTTATTAAACAGTTAAACTCAATATATCTTATAAAGGATATGAACATGAAGAAAAAAAGCGGCTGGACTTTAGCGGAATTAGTAATTGCGTTAATATTTATCATAGTTATTTCTGTAATTGGGATAAGCATTTTTAATCCGAAAGTAGAAAAATCTAAAATTTTTATTTATGCCTTTTTAAAAAACTTAACCGCTGCAAATTCTGCAATTATTACTAATAAAGGTGATGTTGTGGGAAATTTTGAGCCGGATATGGCAAATTATGATTGGTATTGTATGCAATTGGCAGATACTTTTACAACAAGCGAGTTTGATTGTGAATATGAAACAGATGATACACTAAATGCTAAAAAGGTTAATATTACATTACCTAACGGTATTACCATTCAAGGACTTACTAATCCTTGGAGAAAACCGACTTGCACAGGATGTGATTATTCATTTAAAAACATTTTGGTTGATATTGACGGTGAAAAGGGTTTAAATAAGTTATGGTCAGACAGGTTTCCTCTAAGAATATTCCAAGGAGGAGATAAAAGCGGTCAAATACAAACAATTAATTGCGAACAGCAGCGAATGTACGGCTCTGACGGAACAATAACAGATTTAACAAATGATGATGGTCTTAGCCCTTATTGCTACAGCGGATTTAACATGGAAAAAGGTGCAGTAAATAAAAACTTTTGGCAAGATGGCGAAATAGTTACTTATGATGTTTACAGACCAAGTTCAACAAGCGATGAAGAAGGGTCTGCCGAGTTGGTGGCTTCAGCTTTATCTTTATTGGATGCTGATTGCGGGGCATACGGCGGTGACGGTACAGGATTTTATACAAAAAAACAATGTTCATATTATGCAAAAAGAATACTTCCTCAATGTGTAACAGATAACATGTGCGCTCAATGTGTTTCAAGTGAAAGTACAAATGTTTATGATATTTGTCCTGTACGTGATTTGAATGACTCTTCATTAGGAATTACAAATGCAACCACTTGTGTGGACGCAGCGAATGAATTTAATCCGCAGCGCGTATCATGTTTTGTAGTGTTGCATAAACCCGGAATGCCTATGCCTATTTTCTTGCAAGGTATAGTCGGACAATTGGATATGTAGATAAGTTGAAATATGTTTAAAAACTGCTTATAATATATTTACTTAACTTTGAAATTATTTGAGGTAAAAACATGGAAATTGCTTACGTATATATATTTACTTTTATGGCTCTTCTTTTTTGCGCAACTTGGTTATTTATATCACTTGCGATATACTTCATTCCGGTCATAGTTGCATTTGTCAGAAAGCATAATAATATTTTGGCAATTTCAATTATGACAACTTTTTTAGGCTGGACATTTTTTGGCTGGCTTGCCGCTTTATTGTGGTCTTTAAATTCAGATGTTAAAGATGATGATTGTGATTAATTAAAACACCGGCGGTGTTTGAATATAGTTTGCTTTAATTAGCATATAGTTAAATTCATCTTTGTTTTTTGAATTATTGTATTTTTCTTGCGTAATTTCAATCATTACAGGGGTTGGGTCTTTTTCTTCTTCCTCATAGCATGTCGCATTGGGGAACAATTCAAGACTTCTTTTGTCGCAGAGAATTTCATTATTGGAATTTAGATTTATTTTATCTTTATATTTAAGTTCAATGTTGTCTTTTGTGCCGATAAAATACATATCTCGTCTTGCGTCCATTATAAGATATTTTTTGTTATATGTTTTAAGTAAAATTTCTGATGTATTTAGAGGAATAAGCGGTATATTTAATTCTCCTGCCATGACTTTTGCAATAGTCAGCGCTACTCTAATACCGGTAAAACTTCCGGGTCCGCAATTTACGCCTATAATATCAATATCTTTAGGGGTTATTGAATTATCTTGAAGAAGTTTTTGAATTTCGGTAATTAAATATAAACTGTGATAATTCTCATCACTTTTAATTATTTTACTTTTTGTTTTATCTTGGGTCTTTAGTCCGAGATATGAGTTGTTGAGCGCTGAACAAATGGTTAAAATATTCATTTTGTCACCTTTTTTGATAAATTTTCAATAAATTCTTTATTGTTTTCATCTTCAATGAATTCAAACAATCTTATATCAACGTCGTTGTCATCGTAACAAACGTTTATTTTAAATGCATTTTTGGGAATTTCATCATGGGCAAATTCAGCCCATTCAATAAATGTCAGATAGCCTTCTTTTGAATATTCTCTTAATTCTGAAATTATAGATTTAAGCCCTTTTTCTTCTAATCTGTATAAATCAAAGTGGTAAATAGGACACAAATCGCTTTTATATTCGTTTAATATAACAAAGCTCGGGCTTGTTACTTTATCTTTGACATTTAAATACTCAAGAATATATCTTATAAATTGAGTTTTACCGGCTCCAATGTCGCCGGTTAGTGTTATAAACATGCCTTTTTTGCTTATAAGAGAAGCAAAGGCGCATGCTAATTTTTTAGTTTCTTCCAGTGATTTTACTTTTATTTTCATATATAAATTCTACATTAAAAAATTGTTAACAAATGTAAACAATTAAATAAATTATTAAAGAATGCAAATATTCATGTCGTTATACATGGTGTAAGGTTAGTTAAAAAAAGGATGACACAATGGATTACGAAAAAGATTTAGATTTATGCGAATATAACCCGGTAAGCTTACAATACGAACAAGAAATAAGAATGCTTGCAAGAGTTATTGAAAAGCCTACAATGAGCTTTTTTGAAAAACTGATGAAAAAAATAATCCTAGCGCGCACAGCTGAAGCGTAAAACAAATTGGGCCAAGGTTTTCCTTGGCCTTGATGTAAATATAAAAACAGGCTTAAAATAAAAAGCCTGTTTTTTTGGTGTTCTGTTTATGAAATTCTCCGCCTGCGCAAACAATTTCAATTACTTTTAAAAGAAATTCTCTTGGCGCATCTAATTGGCTTATGTAAAGTTCTTGGTTATCTTTGTGTCTTATTGTCATGATAGTTCCTTGATTTTTTTCTGCCGGAACATACAATGACGCTATTTCATTAGCCAACAATATATCCATTTGCTTTTCGTAATCGTCTTCTTCTTTTATCAGTCTTGTAAAATCTCCGTTTATGGCAAATATTCTGCCGCAGAACATTGGGTTGCCGTCTTTTCTTGGAAGCGCTTTCGGGGAGATGTTAAATCTGCATGTAAAACTTATTTTGTGCCATAAAATATTTACTATTGCAAGCGTTTTTGTGGAGTCAATTGTACATGTAACATTTTGTGTGGGTACGTTTCTTATATTGAGTGATTGTTTTAGATATTCTAAAACCTCTGCTAAATTTTCAAGAATTTTAGCGAACATATCGTTAGTATTGAGAGTTGCTTGGTGAAACTCGATAAACTGTTTATACATATATACAGCAACAAGTCCTGCTCTTTGCTGAACCACAGAGGATTTTTGTACTCTTAATTCTAAATTATCTAGGATGTCGTAATTGTTTTGCAAAATAAACTAATTCCTTCTCTTGGGGATAT